>NZ_JBIWJA010000001.1:460611-467478 GCF_044764905.1 Streptomyces sp. NPDC093586
GGAAGGTCACCGACCCGAACTCGGCGGTGCCCTGGAAGGTTGCCGACTCGAACCCGGCGAGGCCAAAGCGTGGGTTTCCGGTGGCGGAGTCACGGAGGGCATTGAGGAGGGCGTTGAGAAGGGGTTCGGTGAAGGGGGTGCCGCGATGGTCGATGTCGGCGCCAGGAGCCAGGCCTGCCAGGTAGGCGTCGCGGTCGGTGTCAGCCAGATGGGCGAGGCATTCGGTGTGGCCGGGGACGTGGATGCCGCGGCAGCCGAGGGGGTCGGTAGCGGGGTCTGCGCCGTGTGCGCAGTACGGCCAGTCAGGCGCCCCAGGCACGAGGTGTGAGGGTGTGCTCATGGCGTGGCGACTCTATTGGGCGGCCACGGGGTGCGTCCCCCCGCCCGTCGTCCGGCTCCTCGCCCCCGCCCTCGATGACCGTCAGGTCCGTGCGCCCGCCGGCGTACGGGTCGGGGGTGCCGGCGGGGGTGTTCCGCACAGCCTCCCTCTGCGCCGCGCCGTTGCCGTTGCCGTTGAAGACGAAGACGGGCCGGATGCGCCAGTTGCGGCCGTCGGGGTGGAGGAAGCCGTGGGCGGCGAGCTGCTTGAGGCTGCGGAGCATCCGTATGCTCCCGGCCATGAGATTCTTCCGGTCGCGCGGCCGAAGCGACGCCCAGCGAATGACGGGAACGCCTGTGGCTGAGGCCAAGGCCCTTTACGAAGCCGGGCGTTACGCCGAGGCGGAGGCCGAAGCCCGCTCCGTGGCCCGATCGCGGCCACACGACGACATGTACGCGGCGGTGGCACTGAACATCGCCGCGCTCGCGACGGGCGCCCAGGGGCGTCACGCCGAGGCGCTCGCCACCTACGACGAAGCGCTGCCCGCCTTCAGCAGGATATTCGGAGCCGATCACTGGCTGACCCTGAAGCTGCGCTCGGACCGCGCCCAGCAGCTGGCCTCGCTCGGTCAGCACGCCGAGTGCGAGGCGGAATGTGCGGCCGTCGCCGAGGCCGCAGGGCGCGGTACCGGTCCGGAAATGTCATCCCTGGCAGCGGCCGCCCGCAACGGGCTGGTCTTCGCCCTCAATGCGCAGGGGCGTCACCAGGAGGCCGAGGCGCTCGCCCGCGAGGCCCTGGCCGCCCATCCCGAACGTGACCGGGCGGCCCTCGTCCTGCGGCTCGGCCTGGCTCGCAGCCTCAACGGCCAAGCCCGCTACGAAGACGCCCTCGCCGAGGCGCAGGGCGCCGACAGGCTGTACCGCGCTCTGCCCGAATACCAGCGCCACCCGGATACGGGCGCCGTCGACCTGGCTTTTGCCAATGCCCTGTTGGGATTGCACCGCGCTCTCGACGCCCGTCGCCGGGCTGCAGCCGCTCACGATGCCTGCCTGGCCTCCTTCGGTCCGGACCACTACCGCACCGTCGAAGCCCGAACGCTGCTCGAGCACATCGACGAGATGCCGTCCCGCCGGGAGGTGTAGGGGATCTCCGCGGTTGAGTGCGTGGGTTCTGCTCCCTCGGGCGCACCGTCTGCCGGTGTCTGCTCCCTGCTCGACCGGCAGGCCACCGTGCAACTGTCCGGAGCGAGCGGGCCGTTCGACTCCAGGGGGTGCACGGTGGCCTTGTCCCGGCATGACCTGCTCCGCCTGCTCGAGTCACTGCGTTCGGCCGATGGCCTTGAACTCGTCCGCGAGGCCGCCGAAAGGCTGCTGCAGGAACTGATCGAGGCCGAGGCCACCACGAAGACCGGCGCCGAGTGGGGCGAACACACCGGCACCCGCACCACCTGGCGCAACGGGCACCGGGAGAAAACGGTGACCACGCAGGCCGGCGACCTCGAGCTCGCGATCCCGAAACTGCGGGCCGGGAGCTTCTTCCCCAGCCCGCTGGAGCACCGGCGGCGCATCGGCCAGGCCCTCCACGCGGTCATCACGGAGGCATACGTCCACGGCGTGTCCCCCCGGTCGGTCGACGACCTGGTCAAGGCACTCGGCTCGGACACCGGGACATCCAAGAGCGAGGTCTCCCGGACATGCGCTGAGCCGGACGAACAGCTGGACGCCTTCCGAACCCGGTTCCTGCGTCACCTGCGCGAACGCGGCCTGAGCGGCGTCCGCCCGGTCATCTCCGACAGCCACAGCGGCCTGGTCAAAGCGATCCGCAAGGTCATGCTCGGCGCTGCCTGGCGAAGGTGTCGTGCTCACTTCGCGCGCAACGTCTTCGCCGTGATCCCGAAAGGGTCGGCGGAGATGGCCGCCGCCACGATCCGCACGGTCTTCGCCCAGCCCACCGCGGACGCGGTCCGCAGCCAGCTCGACACCGTCGCCGACATGCTCGGCCGGCAGTTCCCCAAGGTCACAGAGATGCTGCTGGAGGCGAAGGAGGACCTGACCGCGTTCGCGGACTTCCCCCACCAGCACTGGAAGAAGATCCGGTCCACGAACCCGCTCGAGCGGCTGAACCGGCAGATCAAACGCCGCACCGATGTCGTCCAGGTCTTCCCCAACCCGGCCGCCGTCCTCCGCCCGGCCACCGCGGTCCTCACCGAACTCCACGACGAATGGATCGCCTTCCCCCGCCGCTGCCTTTCCAACGAGAGCATGGACGCCCTCTATCCCGACGACACGATCGTCCTGCCCGCCGCATCAGACGACCGATCGCCTACACCACCAGAAGGAGCCGACCGAGCCAGGCATCGCCCTCAGCGCCTTCCGATCACAGGAAGCGGCAGTGCGGGGTGCTCATGAATGCCACGTCACACGTCCGCGAGCACGGCGAAACCACTGGCCTCGACCAGTTCCCTTGTGTACGTGCTAAACGCCCGAATGGGCATTGTGGGCAATGGGGTAAGGTGGTTTCATGGCCACTCCGGACCCCACGTCGCCTACGGACCGTGCAGCCTCGCTGCTGCTGGACGATCAGCTGTGCTTCGCGCTCTACGCTGCCTCGCGTGCGGTCACCGGGCTGTACCGGCCGAAGCTG
The DNA here is from genome assembly GCF_044764905.1 of Streptomyces sp. NPDC093586. Lineage (NCBI taxonomy): Bacteria > Bacillati > Actinomycetota > Actinomycetes > Kitasatosporales > Streptomycetaceae > Streptomyces > Streptomyces sp. NPDC093586. Next base: position 463,574 of record NZ_JBIWJA010000001.1, read on the forward strand.
GACAACCTGGGCCTGACGTACCCCCAGTACCTGGTGATGCTGGCCCTGTGGGACCGAGACGAACTCTCCGTCAAGGAGCTTGGTGCGGCGCTTCAGCTCGACTACGGCACGCTGACGCCGCTGCTGAAGCGCCTGGAGGCCAACGGGCTGCTCCGTCGGGAGCGCCGTCCGGATGACGAGCGGACGGTCATTCTCACGCTCACCGAGGAAGGCACTGCCCTGCGGGAACGCGCTAGTGCCATTCCCGCGGAGATCGGGGAGGCCATGGGGCTGGAAGCCGATGAGTTTGAGCAGGCACGTGCGACTCTGCGCCGGCTGACCGCGAATGTCACCCGCCACACCCCCTCCCGCCGCTGACGCCCCTTGCCTGTCCGCCCCGCAAGAGCGGAAGATGCCAGGCTGTCATCGGGGGAAGCATGTGCCCACCGTGAATATGTGCGCCTCAAGCCCGAGCACCTCCTGACCGCTGGTCCACTTCCCGACGCCGCCGGCGTGGCGGACACCGTGCCCCAAGGGCTGTCGCCGCTCCCCGACAGCCGGATCGGACCTGCCGGGGAGCGGATCCTGCGTCCGCGGTGCCGGCCTTCCGTTCTCCTACGGTGACGGCCCCGCCTGCCGGCTGCGATCACGCTGCCGGTGAGTAGTTGCCCTCGAGGGTGAGGAAGGTGCTCACTCACGTGGTTCACTCACTCGATCGCCCCAGGCCGGGCAGGCCTGCACGCTGACCCTCGAGGCCGTGATACGCCCCCCTCGCGCCGCGGGTGACCGGCGCTCCAGCCGATCCTTCCGAGTCGAAAATGCCGGATGCCAGTACGTCACGGTGCGGCCTGTCGGAGCGGCGATTCGATCGACCGGTCAGCTGCGCGCAGTGGCAGTGGCAGGCACCGGCTTCAAGTACTGCCGGTGCCCGACGACGTCCCCCGGCGGTAGCGAACGGCACGCCGCCGTGGTGCGCCAGACGACCTCGAGGGCCGTGTGGCCGTTCTATGACGCCGACCGGCAAGCAGGGCACAAGCACATCGCTCTCATTTAACTTGCGCGCGATGTAATCGCCCGCTAGTCTTTTGCTCAGTGGCTCGCCCGGGCCACCCACCACAGATCGACTCCAGGAGTTTCACCATGTCTGATCACACGCCGTCCGTTCCGGTTCTGGAAGCCGCTGCTGCGGAGTTCGCCAAGGCGACCGCGAACCCGCCCTACCTGTTCGACCTGGGCCCGGTGGAGGGCCGCAAGACGGTCGACGAGGTCCAGTCCGGTGAGATCGTGATGCCGCAGGTCGACGAGGAGTGGGTCACCGTCTCCGGCGGTCCCACCGGCAGCGTCCGGGCCCGCCTGGTCCGCCCGGCCGGGGTCGAGGGCACCCTGCCGGTCATCCTCTACATCCACGGCGCCGGCTGGGTCTTCGGCAACGCCCACACCCACGACCGTCTGGTGCGCGAACTGGCCGTCGGAGCCCGAGCCGCCGTGGTCTTCCCCGAGTACGACCTCTCGCCCGAGGCCCGCTACCCGGTCGCCATCGAGCAGAACTTCACCGTCGCCCGCTGGATCGTCGAGGAGGGCGCCGACAAGGGCCTGGACGCGACGCGCATCGCCGTCGCCGGTGACTCGGTGGGCGGCAACATGACCGCGGCGCTGACGCTCATGGCCAAGGAACGCGGCGGCGTCCCGCTGGTCCAGCAGGTGCTGTTCTACCCCGTCACCGACGCGAGCTTCGACACCGCCTCCTACCACCAGTTCGCCGAGGGCTACTTCCTGCGCCGCGACGGCATGCAGTGGTTCTGGGACCAGTACACGACCGACGAGGCCGAGCGCGCCCAGATCACCGCCTCGCCGCTGCGCGCCACCACCGAGCAGCTCACCGGCCTGCCCCCGGCCCTCGTCATCACCGGCGAGGCCGACGTGCTGCGCGACGAGGGCGAGGCCTACGCGAACAAGCTGCGCGAGGCCGGCGTGCCCGTCACCGCCGTCCGCTACCAGGGCATCATCCACGACTTCGTGATGCTCAACGCCCTGCGCGGGACCCACGCCGCCGAGGCCGCCATCACCCAGGCCGTCACCGTCCTGCGCACCGCGTTCCACACCGCCTGATCCACATGGCCTCGACTAACGGCGCGACCGCACCTGGCGAGCAGGCCACCGCCCAGAGCTGCCGGCGGAACGCCTCACACCGGTCCCTGCCACCGAAGACGATTCGCAAGGAGAACCCCCGGATGCCCGCCATGAAGAACACGCTTCCCGACGCGGCCCGTCAGACCGCCGGCAACGCGCTGCAGAACACCCTCGTGGATCTGCTCGGGCTTTCATTGGTAGGGAAGCAGGCGCACTGGAACATCGTGGGGCCCCGGTTCCGCTCCCTCCACCTGCAGCTCGACGAGTTGGTGACAGTGACACGAGAAGCCGCCGACACAGTCGCCGAACGGGCCGCGACACTCGGCGTCCCGCCCGACGGCCGGCCGACGACGATCGCCTCGGCGTTCACGCTGCCCGGCCCGAAGGCCGGCTGGACACGCGACGACGACATCGTCGAGATGATGACCGATGCCTTGGAAACCGCCGCCGTACGGCTGCGCGAGCGCATCGACGCCACCGAGAACGCCGACCCGGTCACCCAGGACCTGCTGATCTCGATCACCGCCGAACTCGAGAAGCAGCGCTGGATGTTCGCGGCCCAACTCGCCACCTACTGAACGATAAGCCGCGGCGGGCGGGGCAAGTACACCTGGATGACTCCGCCGCCCCGCTAGCTCCTTGCGTTCTGGCAGCTCGCTGGCCGTCCCTGCCCTCGACGCGCCGAATGGCCGCGGCGAGGACGAACGAGGGACCGGGCTGGGGCGCGGCCGACGGCCCCCGACGCCCACGTCATCCGGCTCGCCAACCAGCCAGGTGCCCGCGCGGAAGCATGCGAAAGCCCACGGGACGAGCAAGGCTCACCATCCCTCGTCGGCCAGAGAATCTCCGCGCCTGCTGCATGGCGGCCCGCTTGCCCGTGCACGGCAACTACACCGATCGACAGCACATTCGACGGCTCCCCGGCGCGGCCATATGACGCGGTTGATGTCTTGCTCGGTGGGGGGCATCCGGGTCGGGAGGCAGACGTGTCCCCACGTTGCTGGTGGCGTTCCGGGCAACACGGGTGAACCGGGCTGGTCTTCGGACGTAGGGCAGGGAGAAGGCGCCGACGCTGCGGGCCTGCCCGAGCAGTGGGTCTGCCTTGCCCGGTCCGAGCGTGGCACGTGGCGGGCCTTCTCGTTCACGAAACCGTATGGCACCCAAGATTTAACTTGTGCACGTTTACCTTGCGTCATAGGTTTTCTGGTGGCTGCACCCCCATCGGTGCCCACCAGGACCCACATCTCATGGAAAAGGATCTTCACGATGCGTATCACCCGTCCGAGCCGTCGGCTCGCCCTGGTCGGCGCTGCCGCGGCCGCCACAGCCCTGTCCGCCACGGCGGTCGCCCTGCCCGGTGCGGCCGGCGCGGCGCCCGGCCACCACGAGGAGCGGCCGACGATCGTGCTGGAGCACGGGGCGTTCGCCGACGCCGCGAGCTGGGACGGTGTGGTCGAGCGGCTGCAGCGCGCCGGCTACCCGGTGGTGGCCGCCGCGAACCCGCTGCGCGGCCCGGCGCACGACGCCGCCTACCTGCGCAGTGTCGTCCAGCACGTCGACGGGCCCGTGGTCCTGGTCGGCCACTCCTACGGCGGCACCGTCATCAGCCAGGCCGCCGCCGGGCTGGAGGACAAGGTCAAGGCGCTCGTCTACATCGCCGCGTTCCTGCCCGACGTGGGTGAGAGCTCGCTCGGACTGACGGACAAGTTCCCCGGCAGCACCCTCGGCCAGGCGGTCGAGCCGGTGAACTACACGCTCCCCGACGGCAGCCGGGGCGCCGACGTCTACATCCGGCC
>NZ_JBIWJA010000002.1:0-238673 GCF_044764905.1 Streptomyces sp. NPDC093586
AGGGGTACGCCCCCGGCTCGCCCAGCTTCTCGGCCGGGTCCCAGCCCGCCTGGGTGTCGGGCCCGTAGACCGGCTCGATGGGCAGTCCGGACTCGGTGGATCGAGCACTGCCCGACTCGCGCGTCATGGTGCGTTGCCTCCCGCTGAGCATGTGTTCGAGCTGATCGGACCGACCGTCAGGTACTCGCCGGTACGGACCGAGCCTGCGACGGACTGTATCGGCGGGCGCGCACCCGGGTGGAGGGGCACGCGCTGGGACCTTCCTCACAACCGCGTTGCGGTCCCGGTCACAACGATGCCGTGCCGTTCGCGGCGCGTCATCCGCGGGGAGCATCTCCGGGGGACATCCGTGCGGAACCGCGAGACGACGGGGACTGTGATGCGCATGAGGGGCATGAGGAGCGGGCGGTACGGGCGGGGCGCGGTCGTCTGCGCCCTGGGCGCCGTGCTGGCGGCGGGCGGCTGCACGGTGCAGGGCCCCGGCATCGACGGCGCGGGCCGGCCGGTGCCGGGCGCCGGCGGCACGGGCGGACCGGTGCCCGGTGCCGAGGGTGCGGGGGGCGCGTCCGCGTCCGGTGCCGTCCCCGGGGTGCCGACGAGGCGGGCCCCGTCCGCCGGCCGGCCGGCCGCCGCCCCGCCCGCCGGTCCCCCGGCGCGGGTGCTGTGGTCGCGGGGCGCCACGGGTCGGGACGTCCGCGAGCTCCAGGCGCGACTGCGCCAGATCGGCTGGCTCGTCGACGGGCCGACGGGGACGTACGACGACCTGACCGAGCGGGCGGTGAGCGGCTTCCAGCGCAAGCGCGGGCTGCCGGTCACGGGCCGCACGGACACCGTCACCTGGCAGCGGCTGCTGGCGATGACGCGGGAACCGGGCAGGTGGCAGCTGTACCTGATGGGCGGGCAGCCGGCCGCCGCGCCCGACCCGCGCTGTCTGACCGGACGGGTGCTGTGCATCAGCAAGTCGAGCCGGACGCTGCGCTGGATGGTCGACGGACGGACGGTGTCGACGACGGCGGTGCGGTTCGGTTCCCAGTACACGCCGACCCGGGAGGGCGTCTTCCACGTCTACTGGAAGTCCCGCCACCACTGGTCGACGCTCTACCGCTCGCCGATGCCGTACGCGATGTTCTTCAGCGGCGGCCAGGCCGTGCACTACTCGTACGACTTCGCCGCCCGCGGCTACGCCGGCGCCTCGCACGGATGCGTCAACGTGCGGGACGAGGGGGCGATCGCGGACCTGTACGCGCGGGTGCGCAACGGCGACAAGGTCGTCGTGTACCGGTGAGACGGCGCGGGAGCGGAAGGGGCGCGGGCGGGACCGGGGGAACAAGTCCCACCCGCGCCGGGGTGCACGAGCCGTGGGTACGGGGGGAACCCGGGCTCGGTGCGAAAGCCGATGACCAGTCGGCTCACTCAGTACTGCGCCCCGGCGGCCAAAAGTGTCACACCTCCGCCGGAACACACGCCGCCCGCTGACGAAAACGCAGGTCAGGCGGTGTTGCCAAGCGACGTCAGCTCCTGCAGCGCGCGCGTGGGCCGCAGGCCCGGGAGGGGCAGGAGGACCGTGGGAGCACCCGTGACGTGGGCGGGCCGCAGCGCCGGGGCCCCTTGGCCGCGGGGAGTTGCGCGGACACCGTCACCGTCCTCGTCACCGCCGTCCTCCCCCTGCTTCGCACCGCCGCCGCCCTTGCCGCCCTTGCCGCTCTCGCCGCCCTTGTCGCCGTTGTCGCTCTTGTTGCCGTTGTCGCTCTTGTTGCCCTTGTCGTTCTTGCTGTCCTTGCTGTCCTTGCCGCTCTTGCTGTCCTTGCCGCCGGTGTCCTTCCGGGGCTTGCCGTCACCCGTCGCCCCGCGCAGAAGGCCCTCCGCGGCCTCTCCGGCACCGGCTCCGGCTCCGGTCCGGTTCCGGGTCGTGGCGTCGGGGCCGGCGAGGACGCTCCGGCAGAACGCGCCCACCTGTGAGGTGCCGCCGGCCGCCTCCGTCAGTGCGCGCCGGCGGGCGCCGTCGAGTTCCTTGCCCGAGCCCACGTCACGGCAGGACCTGGCGAGTTCCGGCCGCCGGCCGCCGGCGTCCGGGCCGTGGCCGCCGGCCGTGCCGCCGCCCGCCTCGTCGCGCGTGGTCCCGGAGGGGCCGGGCGTGGATCCGCCCCGCGGGTCGTCCAGCGGCGTGGGCGGGCCGAGCGTGCCGTCGGGGGTCACCGCCACCGAGGCGGTGGGCACGGGGTCCGGATCGGTACCGCCGAACGGCGTCGGCAGGACTCCGGTTCCGGCCGCGACCGCGACCCCGCCGACCATCCCGGCGGTCAGCGCCGCGGCCAGTCCGAGGCGCAGGGGACGGCCCCAGCGGGAGCGCCGGGCGCCGTCGCGACGCGGGCCGATGCGGACCAGTCCGGCGTCGGAGGGCCGTGCCGCGGCGCCGAGGGCGGACGGCGCGTCGGCCCGGTCCCCGGCGCGATCGGCGCGCGCCTCGCGGAAGGCGGCCAGCGCGGCGGCCTCACCGGGCAGTTCGCCGCCGGTCGGGGCGGGGAGCGCCGCGAGCGCGTCCAGGGTTCCGGCGAGCCGTTCGGCCCGGTCCCGGACCGCGGGGTCGACCGCTTCCAGTGACTCTCCGCGCAGCAGGATCTCCGCCGTTCCGCGGTCCAGCCACCCGTCCTGCTCGTCCGCCATCACATGTCCTTCTGCGTCCGTGCACGCGTATGCGTCACAGTCGCGGACGTCACCGCGCGGCGGCGCGGTTCTCGCTGGGGCGGCACGGCGTCGAGCACCCCGGTGGATTCCGGATCCCCGCCGAGCAGTTCGGCCAGGCGCTTCAGACCGCGGTGCGCCGCCGTGCGGACGGCGCCGGGGCGCTTGCCCAGCGTCCGGGCCGCGCTCTTGGCGTCGAGGCCGACGACCACCCGCAGGACGACCGCCTCGGCCTGGTCCTGGGGCAGCCGTGCGATGAGGGAGAGGGCGCTGTCGGTGGCCAGGGCCTCGATGGCCTCACCGGCGGTGTCGGACTCGGCGGGCCGGCCGGCCAGCTCGGTCTCGTCGCCGCCGATCGCGGGCCGGCGACCGCGCAGGCGGATGTGGTCCAGCGCGCGGTTGCGGGCGATACGGGCGGCCCAGCCGCGGAACCGGTCCGCGTCACCGTCGAAGCGCTCCAGGTCACGGGCTATCTGCAGCCACGTCTCCGATGCCACGTCCTCGGCGTCCGGATCACCGACCAGCGTCCGTACGTACGCGAGCAACCGCGGGTGCACCGCGCGGTACACGGTCCGGAACGCGGTCTCGTCCCCGCCCTGTGCCGCACGCACCGCGGCGGTCAGCTCCGCGTCGTCCCCCAGCACCGAACGCGCCTCTCTCTGCGCCTAGGCCGGCGCCGCTCTCGCGGACCGGGTACTCGCCGTCGTGGTTCCTCAATGAGTGGTTGCGGTGATCCACCGCTGTTCGGACGCGGGAGGGAACCCCCGCTGGTCGGCGCGAAAGGCACGTTACGTCTTGAAACCGTCGCTCGTCCATGTCCTCATCGCATTGCCGTACAAGACGCAACTAAGCCGTGACTCAGTGAGGTGTGACAGAAAACGCGGTGGCGGCGCTGTAGGGAGTACGGGCCGCCGCGCGGCCCGTGTCACGCGGCGGCCGGGGCCTCTCCTGTGGGGGGTGGCGGTCCCGGCCGTCGCCTTGGCCTCGAAGGCCCTGGACCGGGGCGGTGCGCGAAGTCCGCGGCGGGCCGGCCGGCTTTCCGGCGGGCTGCGGTCCGGGCGGGCGGCCCGCGTACGGCGGGCCGCGTGTCACAGCGGCAGCACGCCCAGCCGGTCGAGGAAACGGAAGAAGAGGTCCTCGGCCGTCGGCGCCACCCCGGACGCCGAGCCCGGGCCGGAAGCCGCGTCGTCCCCCGGCTCCGCCGCCAGCACCTCGGTCAGTTCCCCCGCGTCCGCGGTGCGCCCGGCCTCGGCGGCCCAGGCGACGGCGCGCTCGGCGGCGTCGCGGGGTTCGAGGAAGTAGTCCTCCAGCGTGAGCCCCTCGTTCTCGGCGCCGAGGTACCCGGCCATCGCGGCCCGCGCCAGACAGGTCGTCCACGCCCCGCTCCCGGGCGCCGCCGCCTCCACGGCCACGCAGTCGCTGTCCATGACGTACCCGAACAGCGCGGGCGCGCCGGTCTGCGCGGCCAGGTCGTTCATGTTCCCGACGTCGCCCTCGCCGCCCGGGTACTCCCACATCTGCCAGCCGTCCGGCGCGGACACCCGCAGGTTCATGCCCGCGGCGCCCGCCAGCGCGTCCAGCTCCGCGAGCGGCCGCTCGGCGCGGCCCACGACGAAATATCCCCAGTAGCCCATGTCCCGGCTCCCCCTGGCATGTCGGTTCAGCTCGTCCAAACATCACCACAGTCGTACGGGAGTTCGCAGCCGTATCGGACAATCCGGCGCGTCCGGCCCGCGTCCCCGGTCAGCCGAGCCGGCCGGCCAGCGCCTTGAAGTCCGTCCAGGACAGTTCGGGTTTTCCCGGGTCCCACAGCTTCTGGACCGTCGCCGCGAGCGGCAGCCGGATGCCGGCGGCGACCTGGGCCTGGGTCTGGGCGTTCGGGATGTCGCCCCAGACCGCGAAGCTGCCGCCGAGGATCTGGTCGTCGTACTTCGCGTCGACGGCCGTGGTGCCCCGCAGGACGCGCGGGGTCCACTGCTTGTAGATGCGCTCGCCGGTCGGGTAGACGAAGGTCTGCGGCTCGCCGAGCACGTAGTAGAGGAACTCGTCGTTGTAGTTGAGGACCTCGCGCCCCGCGCTCAGGTACTCCGTGGGCTTCCGGGCGCCGATCTCCTTGCCGGTCCAGTAGGCGACCTCGATGTCCTTCAGGGGCTCGACGGACGTGTTCTTGAAGAAGCCGTCGTTCCAGGCGCGCGGGGTGCGGTCGTCGGCCAGGACGGTCCTGGCGCGGCCGTTGAGCCAGCCGGTGGTGAGGTCGGCGACGGTGCCGCCGGTGCCGTAGGCCTTGCGGGCGGCCGCGGCCAGCGTCGGGTAGGAGGCTTCGGGGTCCGGCACCACGAGCGCCTGGTACTCGTCGGCGCCCAGGTGGAACCGGGAACCGGGGAAGAGACCGGCGTACTCGTTCAGCAGGTCGTCGACGATCTCGGCGGCCTGCGGTTTGGAGATGTCGATGGCGCCGCGCGTGGCCGTGCCCCGGGCGTTGCGCAGCTGGAGGTCGGGGTGGGCGGCGATCACCGCGCCGAGGTGGCCCGGCGAGTCGATCTCGGGGACGACGGTGATGTGCCGGGAGGCGGCGAGGTCGGTGATCTCCTTGACCTCGGCCTTGGTCAGGTGGTCCTGGGAGACGATCTCCGGGTGCGAGTCGGACTCGATGCGGAAGGCCTGGTCGTCGGAGAAGTGCAGGCCCAGCTCGTTGTACTTCAGGTCGCCCAGCTCGCGGACCCGGTCCTTGATCCAGTCGGCGTCGTAGTGCTTGCGGGCGATGTCGAGCATGAAGCCCCGCCTGGGCTTGGCCGGCTCGTCCTTCACGACGCCCTCGGGCGCGGTGCCGCCGCCGTCCACCGCCTGCTTCAGGGTGCGGGTGCCGTAGAAGACGCCCGCCTCGGCCGGCCCGCTGACGGTGACGCGTCCGTCGCGCACGGTCATGGTGTACGACTCCGGGTCGGCGCCCTTGTCGGCCTTGACCTCCAGCCGCAGGTCCCCGGCGCGCGCGTCGTCCTTCTCGCCGGCGTACGCCATCCCCAGCTCGCCGGCCACCAGACGTCCCTCGTCGGCGAGGGAGGCGTCGGTGACGACGACCCGGTGACCGGGGGCGGGCTTCCAGCCGGGGCCGCGGGCCGGGGTGTGCTGTCGTACGGCCGGTATGGTCCGTGGCGCCTCGGACAGGGCGTAGGAGCGGCTGGGGCCGGGTGGGGCGGAGGGGGCGGCCGCCTCGCCGGTGGACCGCGCCGCCGGACCCGCGGGCCCGCCGTCGCCGTCGCCGTCGGTGGCCCACAGGCCGACTCCCGCACCGAGCGCCGCGACCGCCGCGCCGGCGATCACCGCCCGCTGCCTCACCTTGTGTGCCGGTGTCCGGCGTCCGTGCTGGCTCACAGCGCCAACCTAAGTCCGCCGGCTCCACAACGCGTCCACCACATGTTCCGAAACTCTCCCGTTCGGGTGAAATTCGGGCAGCGTACGGACAGCTGACGCCCTTGCTCGATAACGTGACGCCACACCTTTCGCACAATCCCCTGCCGACACACACGTGACGCCCACAAGGACCCACGCTGCCTGCACCCCGTCTTCCAGAGCTCCCGGGCCGAGTCGCCATACCGGTGCCGGCGCAAACCCGCGCCGCGCCGGTCACCGGCTCTCCTCTGGCACGCTTCAACACCGCCCCCGCCGACGAGGCCGTCCGCACCCTGCTCACCTGCCTGAACAGCCACCGCTGGGCCCGGCGCCTCGCCTCCCACCGCCCCTACCCGGACCTGCCGGCCCTGCTGGCGGCGGCCGACGAGGCGGCGTACGACCTGGCCCCCGGGGATCTGGCGGAGGCCCTGGCCGCGGAGGCCCTGCCCGCCCTGCCGGAGGACACGTACGCGGCCGCCCACACGGCCCTGAGCGCGGCGACGGCTGCGTACGAGGCCCGCTTCGGGCACGCGTTCGTCATCTGCGTGGACGGTCTGGACACCGACGAGGCGCTGGACCACGTACTGGCGGCCATCCGGTCACGATTGGCGAACGATCCGGACGAGGAACGCCCGGTGGCGGCCGAGGAGCTCCGGCGCCTGGCGAGAGGCAGACTGACCAGCACCCTCACGGGCGCGGGGCGGTGACATCAGCGGCTCCGCCGCTCGGGCACGGGCAGCCGCTGACGCCCCGCACCCGGCAGAACCACCCAAACCCCCGCCCCGGCGGCCTGTCCGCAGTCGGCCGACTGCTCCTTTGAGTGCAACTTTGATCACACAAGCAGGCCCCCCGTAAGAGCCGCAGGCACACGTCGCTACCATGCTGGGGGCCGGTGGACCGTACCCGGCCGGGCCCGACCGACAAGGAAAGCCGGCGCGGCCCCAATCCCCGCTCCCGGAGGAAATTTCCGTGCCGGCTGGAACGCTGTACCGCGGCCGGGAAGGAATGTGGTCCTGGGTGGCTCACCGAGTCACCGGCGTCCTCATTTTCTTCTTCCTGTTCGTTCACGTGCTGGACACCGCGCTCGTCCGTGTGTCCCCCGAGGCCTACGACAACGTCGTGGCCACGTACAAGTCGCCGATCGTCGCGCTGCTGGAGTACGGCCTCGTCGCCGCCATCCTCTTCCACGCGCTCAACGGTCTGCGCGTCATCGCCGTCGACTTCTGGATCAAGGGCGCCCGCTACCAGAAGCAGATGCTCTGGACCGTCGTCGCCGTCTGGGTCGTGCTGATGCTCGGGGCGATCTACCCCGTCCTCGGCCACGCCGCTCGTGAACTGTTCGGGAGCTGACGCGTATGTCCACCTCTGAATCCACCGCTTCCGGGATCGGCCCCGTCGAGGGCGCCTCCGTCTACACGGTCGACAACCCGGCACCGCTGATCGAAGCTCCCCGCGCCCGGACCAAGAAGACCCCGAAGTCCACGCGCGGCAACTTCGAGCTGTACGGCTGGCTCTTCATGCGCCTGTCCGGCGTGGTGCTGGTCGTCCTGGTCCTCGGGCACCTGCTCATCCAGCTCGTGCTGGACGGCGGCGTCTCGAAGATCGGTTTCGCCTTCGTGGCCGGCCGCTGGGCGTCGCCGTTCTGGCAGGTCTGGGACCTGCTGATGCTCTGGCTGGCGATGCTGCACGGCTGCAACGGCCTGCGCACGGTCATCAACGACTACGCGGAGCGCGCGAACACCCGGCTGTGGCTCAAGGGCCTGCTCTACACCGCCACGGTGTTCACCATCCTGCTGGGCACGCTGGTGATCTTCACCTTCGACCCGAACATCCGCTAGGCACGGGGCTGCGAGAATCATGAAGATCCACAAGTACGACACCGTCATCGTCGGCGCCGGTGGCGCCGGCATGCGCGCGGCCATCGAGTCGACCAAGCGCAGCCGCACCGCCGTCCTGACGAAGCTCTACCCCACCCGCTCCCACACGGGCGCCGCGCAGGGCGGCATGGCCGCCGCGCTCGCCAACGTGGAGGAGGACAACTGGGAGTGGCACACCTTCGACACGGTCAAGGGCGGTGACTACCTGGTCGACCAGGACGCCGCCGAGATCCTGGCGAAGGAGGCCATCGACTCGGTCCTCGACCTGGAGAAGATGGGCCTGCCGTTCAACCGGACCCCGAACGGCACCATCGACCAGCGCCGCTTCGGCGGTCACTCCCGCAACCACGGCGAGGCCCCGGTCCGCCGCTCCTGCTACGCGGCCGACCGCACCGGCCACATGATCCTCCAGACGCTGTACCAGAACTGCGTCAAGGAGGGCGTGGAGTTCTTCAACGAGTTCTACGTCCTGGACCAGCTCATCACCGAGGTCGACGGCGTCAAGAAGTCCGCCGGCGTCGTGGCGTACGAGCTGGCCACCGGCGAGATCCACGTCTTCCAGGCGAAGTCCGTGATCTACGCCTCCGGCGGCACCGGCAAGTTCTTCAAGGTCACCTCGAACGCGCACACGCTGACCGGTGACGGCCAGGCGGCCGTGTACCGGCGCGGGCTGCCGCTGGAGGACATGGAGTTCTTCCAGTTCCACCCGACCGGCATCTGGCGCATGGGCATCCTGCTGACGGAGGGCGCCCGCGGTGAGGGCGGCATCCTCCGCAACAAGGACGGCGAGCGCTTCATGGAGAAGTACGCGCCGGTCATGAAGGACCTCGCGTCCCGTGACGTCGTCTCGCGCTCCATCTACACGGAGATCCGCGAGGGCCGCGGCTGCGGTCCCGAGGGCGACCACGTCTACCTGGACCTCACCCACCTGCCGCCGGAGCAGCTGGACGCCAAGCTGCCCGACATCACGGAGTTCGCGCGGACCTACCTCGGCATCGAGCCCTACACGGACCCGATCCCGATCCAGCCCACCGCGCACTACGCCATGGGCGGCATCCCGACCAACGTCCAGGGCGAGGTCCTCGCGGACAACACCACCGTCGTGCCGGGCCTGTACGCGGCCGGCGAGGTCGCCTGCGTGTCCGTGCACGGCGCCAACCGCCTGGGCACCAACTCGCTGCTGGACATCAACGTCTTCGGCAAGCGGGCCGGCATCGCCGCCGCGGAGTACGCGCAGAAGGCGGACTTCGTCGAGCTGCCGGAGAACCCGGAGTCCCTGGTCGTCGAGCAGATCGAGCGGCTGCGCACCTCCACCGGCTCCGAGCGGGTGTCGACGCTGCGCCGCGAGCTGCAGGAGACCATGGACGCCAACGTCATGGTGTTCCGCACCGAGCAGACGATCAAGACGGCCGTCGAGAAGATCGGCGAGCTGCGCGAGCGGTACAAGAACGTGGCGATCCAGGACAAGGGCCGCCGGTTCAACACCGACCTGCTGGAGGCCGTCGAGCTGGGCAACCTGCTCGACCTGGCCGAGGTCATGGCGGTCTCCGCGCTCGCCCGCAAGGAGTCCCGCGGCGGTCACTACCGCGAGGACTACCCGAACCGCGACGACGTCAACTTCATGCGCCACACCATGGCGTACCGCGAGGTGGGCGACGACGGCACGGAGTCCATCCGTCTGGACTACAAGCCGGTCGTCCAGACCCGCTACCAGCCGATGGAGCGTAAGTACTGATGGCTACCCCTGTCATGGAGAAGAGCGACAAGGCCCCCGAGCCCGGTTTCGCCGACTCCCCCTACATCACCGTCACCGTGCGGGTCCGCCGGTTCAACCCGGAGGTCTCCGCGGAGGCGACCTGGCAGGACTTCCAGCTGGAGATCGACCCGAAGGAGCGCGTCCTCGACGCCCTTCACAAGATCAAGTGGGACCTGGACGGCACGCTGACCTTCCGCCGTTCCTGCGCCCACGGCATCTGCGGGTCCGACGCCATGCGGATCAACGGCAAGAACCGGCTGGCCTGCAAGACGCTGATCAAGGACATCAACCCGGAGAAGCCGATCACGGTCGAGCCCATCAAGGGCCTGACGGTCCTGAAGGACCTCGTGGTCGACATGGAGCCGTTCTTCCAGGCGTACCGGGACGTGATGCCCTTCCTGATCACGAAGGACACCAACGAGCCGACGCGTGAGCGGCTGCAGTCCGCCGAGGACCGCGAGCGCTTCGACGACACCACGAAGTGCATCCTGTGCGCCGCCTGCACCTCCTCGTGCCCGGTGTTCTGGAACGACGGCCAGTACTTCGGTCCGGCCGCGATCGTCAACGCCCACCGCTTCATCTTCGACTCGCGCGACGAGGCCGGCGAGCAGCGGCTGGAGATCCTCAACGACCGCGACGGCGTCTGGCGCTGCCGCACGACCTTCAACTGCACGGACGCCTGCCCGCGCGGCATCGAGGTCACCAAGGCGATCGCGGAGGTGAAGCGGGCGCTGATCACGCGCCGCTTCTGACCTCCGCCGGCTGACGCCGCCTCACGTCCACGAGGGCCCCGCTTTCCCTGGAAGCGGGGCCTTCTGGCATATGCCACACGATCGGGTGGCAGGACGATGAAGGGCCTCGCCCGTCCGGTCCGGCCTACGATGATGCTCTCGACACCAGCCCCTAGGAGGCACGCGATGTCCGCAGCATCCGTCGAGCTGCCGCACGGCGAACTTCCGTTGATCGCGGAGGCGAACCGCATCATGGACCGGCTCCCGGGCTACCGCGTCGAGATCATCGGAGGCCAGCTCGTCGTGACCCCGCCACCGGACGTCCCGCACTCGCGTGCCCTGACCAAACTCATGCGCCCGTTCATCGCGGCGGGCCTCGATGACGGCGAGACCGAAGTTCACCAGGGCATCGGCCTCTGGCTGCCCACCGACGCCGAGGACTACGCCATTCCGGACCTGGCGATCGTGGACGCCGACATCGACGACCACCTCATCGAGAACAACTGCTACGACCCGGTCTGCTTCCGTCTCGTCCTGGAGGTCACCTCCAGCAACTGGAAGAACGACCTGAGGACCAAGGTCACCGCCTACGCCGCCGCCATGGTCCCCGTCTACGTCATCGTCGACCGCCAGCACCAGCGCCTCCACGTCCTCACCGACCCGGACTGCGCCGACTACTCCACCCACCGCGTCCACTCCCCCGGTGAGACCGTCACCCTCCCCGACTCCCTCGGCGCCGAGGTCACCCTGGACGTCGCCGGGATCCTTGCCGCCGGACGGCCCAATCCCGCACCCGACGAGGGCTGACAATCAGCCGTTCCGGGCGATGACCGTCCTAGCCTGACGGCATGTCAGATGACGAGTCGTACGAACTGCTCGGGTTCGACAACGTACTGCTGCCCGTCGGGGACCTCGGCGAGGCCGTCGGGTTCTACGAGCGGGCCGGTTTCCCGGTCGCGTTCCGGCTCGACGAGGCCGGGATCGCGCTGCTGAAGGTCGGGGGCGAGACGCCCGGGATCCTGCTGCGGGCCGAGGAGGAGTTCGGCCGGCGTCCGCCGCCGTGGCCCTCCGCGCGGGTGTGGCTGGAGGTGCCCGACGCCCGCACGGCGGCCCGGGCGCTGCGCGCGGCGGGGATCACGCCGCTCGACGAGCCGTTCCCCGGCGCCACCGGCTGGACCGTCGAGTTCACCGACCCCTGGGGCAACGTCGTCGGCCTCACGGACTACTCCAAGCGCCCCGAGCTGGGCCGCCGCCCGTAGCCGCCGCGCCCGCGGCCCCCGGCCGCGTGACGCGGACCACTCCGCCCTTGAGTTGAACACGTTCAAAAGCAGGTCTAGAGTCACTCCCGTCAGCGTTTTGAACGCGTTCAAGAAGGGGTGGGGCATGGACCGCACCGTCATCGCCTACGTCATCTACCTGGCCGTCAGCATCGGTCTGACCGCCTGGGTGGCCCGCACGCTCAGCCGCAACGGCCGGGTCTTCCTCGCCGACGTCCTGCACGGCAACGAGAAGCTCGCCGACGCCGTCAACCACCTCCTGGTGGTCGGCTTCTACCTCGTCAACCTCGGCTTCGTCGCCCTCTACCTGAGCGACGACGAGACGATCACCGACACCCGCGGCATCTTCGAGGCGCTGTCGACCAAGCTGGGCGTGGTGCTGCTGGTGCTCGGCGTGATGCACCTCGGCAACGTGTACGTCCTCAACAAGATCCGGCGGCGCGGGATGATGGAACGCGAGCAGGTGCCGCCGGTCCCGCCGCAGGGCTGGGTGACCCCGACGGCCGGGGCCTGAGCCGATGGCTCCCGTTCCCGGGACGGCCGGCGCCCCCGTGCGCCGGCTCACCGTCCTCTACGACGCCGAGTGCTCCCCGTGCACCCACGTACGGGACTGGCTGCTGCGGCAGCCCCGGCTGGTGCCGCTGGAGCTGGTCCCGGCGGGATCGGCCGAGGCGCGCCGGCGCTTCCCCGGCCTCGACCACGCCGGCACCCTCGACGAGGTCACCGCCGTCGGCGACGCCGGGCAGGTCTACCGGGGCGCCGCCGCCTGGGTGGTCGTCCTGTGGGCGCTGCGCAGGTACCGCCGGCTCGCCCACCGGCTCTGCACGCCCGCCGGCGCCGTGCTGGCCCGGGGCGCCGTCCTGGCCGCCGCCCAGTGGCGCGGCGGGCAGCGGCGGTGGGGCGGCAACGGGTACCGCAGGGCGGACGGCTGGGTCTACGAGCCGGGCCTCGGCTGGATGTACACCGGGCCGGGCTGCGACGACGGCGCCTGCGCCACTCGTTAGGCTCTCGTCCTGTGCCTGCGAAGAACGACGGCCCCGGCGACGGCGCCCCCCTCAGCAAGTCCGAGCAGACCCGCGCGCTGATCCTGGAGACGGCCATGCGGCTGTTCCAGGAACGCGGCTACGACCGGACGACCATGCGGGCCATCGCCCAGGAGGCCGGCGTCTCCGTCGGCAACGCCTACTACTACTTCGCCGGCAAGGAGCACCTGATCCAGGGCTTCTACGACCGGATCGCCGCCGAGCACCAGGCGGCGGTCCGCGAGGTCCTGGCGCGGGAGACCGACCTGGAGGCGCGGCTCGCTGGCGTGCTGAAGGTGTGGCTGGACATCGCGACGCCGTACCACGAGTTCGCGGTGCAGTTCTTCAAGAACGCCGCCGACCCGGACAGCCCGCTCAGCCCCTTCTCCCCCGAGTCGGAGCACGCGCGCAGGGAGGCCATCGGCGTCCACCGGCAGGTGCTGGCCGGCGCGAAGACCAAGGTGCCCGAGGAACTGCGGGACATCCTGCCCGAGCTGATGTGGCTCTCCCAGATGGGCCTCTGCCTGTACTGGATCTTCGACCGGACCGAGGGCCGCGAGCGCAGCTACCGGCTCGCCGAGCGCGGCGCCCGGCTCACCGCACGGGGCGTCGTGCTGGCCCGCTTCCGGGTGCTGCGCCCGCTGGTGCGCGAGGTGCACGAGCTGTTCACGGACTTCCTGCCCGGCATGACCAGGGCGCTGCCCGACCCGGCGGCCCGGAGGACCACCGGTCAGGCCTGACGGGACGCCAGCTCGATCACCGTGATGTCCGACGGCGCGCCCACCCGCGTGGGCGGGCCCCAGGCGCCCGCGCCCCGGCTGACGTACAGCTGGGTGTCGCCGTAGCGCTCCAGGCCCGCCAGCGTCGGGTTGGCGGCGCCCGCGATCAGGCTGCCGGGCCAGAGCTGGCCGCCGTGGGTGTGGCCGGAGAGCTGGAGGTCGACGCCGTGCTCGACGGCGTCGTGGATCTGCACCGGCTGGTGGGCGAGCAGCACGCAGGCGCGGGCCCGGTCGCGGTCGCCGAGGGCGCGGGCGTAGTCGGGACCCTGTCCCTCGTCCTCGCCCGCCACGTCGTTGACGCCGGCCAGGTCGAAGTGGGGCAGCTCGGTGCGGGCGTTCTCCAGCGGGATGAGGCCGAGGCGGCGCACCTCGGCGACCCACTGCTCGGCGCCGGAGAAGTACTCGTGGTTGCCGGTGACGAAGTACGCGCCGTGCCGGGCCCGCAGCCGGGCGAGGGGCGCCGCGGCCGGGCCGAGGTCCTTCACGCTGCCGTCCACCAGGTCGCCGACGACCGCGATGAGGTCGGGCTGCGTGGAGTTGACGGTGTCGACGACCGTCTGCGCGAAGCCCCGGCCGAGCACGGGGCCGAGGTGGATGTCGCTGACCACCGCGATGCGGAACCCGTGCGCCGCGCGCGGCAGCTTGGCCAGCGGCACGGTGACCCGCTTCACCCTCGGGCCGCGCAGCACGCCGTACGTGCCGTACCCGACCGTTCCGACGGCCGCCGCGGCGGCGGCACCGGCGACGACGCGGGAGACGAACAGGCGGCGCGAGGGGACGGCGAGGGGGCTCGGCGGTGTGGCGTCGGACGCGGCGGACGGCTCGGGACCGGCGGAGGGCGCCGTACCGGACGGTGCGGTCCCCGCCGGTGCGCGCTCGGGGGCCGGGGCCGGCAGCTCACCCGGCTCGGCCGACCGCGCGGCCCGCCGCTCCAGGAACCGGCGCAGCAGCGGCCGTACGGCCTCGCCCGCGAGCACCGCCAGCAGCAGGTAGATCGACAGGGCCAGCCACAGGAAGCCCGGCCAGGCCAGGACCCGCTGGAGCCAGAAGGGGGCGCCCGTGCGCTCGGCGACCAGCGCGCCGACGGCCAGCGCCCAGCCCCCGGCGATCACCACGGCGCCCACGCGGCGCGCGGTGCCGGGCCCACGGGTCGTGTCCCGGAACAGGCGCAGCCACACGTACCGGTTGGCCGCCACCAGGACACCCACCACGGCCAGCGCGACCAGCGCGAAGACGACCACCATGCCGTCGGACCCCCTCGTTCGTGACCCGCGTGACGCTATGACGTTCGGCGCAGTGCGCGCAGTCCGCGCAACCCGATGACCCCGACGGCCGTCCCCAAGAGGAAAGAGACAACGGCGAGCAGCAGGTGCACCCAGAAGTACGCCGTGGGGTCACCGTCCTCGAAGGCCAGCCCGCTGCCGTCCTTGACGAGGTTCTTGACGAAAGTGATCCAGATGACCCAGCTCCACACCCCGAAGGCGAGCAGGAACCAGGAGACGGGGCGGCTGAGCTTCATGGGTCCAGTATCGCCGCCGCCCGTCCGGTTCCGTGCCCGGGGTGGGGAGCGGGGTGGGAGCGTGCCGCTGCCGGGCGGTACGTTCTCGCTCGTGCCCGCATCCAAGAAGACCGCCAGGCGTTCTCTGCCGGTCACCGCCGCCGCCCTGACCGCGCTCACCCTCCTCGCGCCCGCCGCGCACGCCGCCCCGGGGCCCTCGACGAGTCCGCCGGCGAGCCCGTCGGCCACACCCCCGGCGACGATGTCGTCCGTGGGCGGCGCGCGGCTCGGGCGGCCCGGGACGCAGGTCGAGCTCGCGGGCGGGGCGCCCGTCCTGCCCAAGGACCTCACCGCCCGCTCCTGGATCGTGGCCGACGCCGAGTCCGGTGAGGTGCTGGCCGCGCACAACGCGCACTGGCGCCTGGCCCCGGCGAGCACCCTGAAGATGCTGTTCGCCGACACGCTGCTGCCGAAGTGGCCGAGGACCGCGCAGCACAAGGTGACGGTGTCCGATCTGGCGGGCGTCGGCGCCGGGTCCAGCCTGGTCGGCATCAAGGAGGAGGAGACCTACAGCGTCCACGACCTGTGGCTCGGTGTCTTCCTGCGCTCCGGCAACGACGCCGTGCACGTGCTGTCCGCGATGAACGGCGGGGTCGACAGGACCGTGGCGGAGATGAACGAGCACGCCGAGGAGCTGCAGGCCCTCGACACGAACGTGGTCAGCCCCGACGGCTACGACGCGCCGCGCCAGGTCTCCTCCGCGTACGACCTGACGCTGTTCGCCCGCTCGGGGCTGCAGAAGAAGGACTTCCGGGAGTACGCGTCGACGGTCCGCGCGAAGTTCCCGGGCAGGACGGCCAAGGACAAGAAGGGCAAGGTGTCCCGTGAGTCCTTCGAGATCCAGAACACCAACCGGCTGCTGGCCGGCGACTCGGACATAGGGGTGTACCCCGGCATCGCCGGCGTGAAGAACGGCAACACCACCAACGCGGGCGCCACCTTCACCGGGGTCGCCGAGCGGGGCGGCAAGGTGCTGCTCGTCACCGTCATGAACCCGGCGAAGAGCGAGCACAACGAGGTCTACAAGGAGACCGCCCGGCTGTTCGACTGGGGTTTCCAGGCGGTCGGCAAGGTGAAGCCGGTGGGTGAGCTGGTGCCGCCGAGGAGCGCGGTGGGGGCGAGCCCGGCGCCCGGCGCCTCGGGGCGGGACCAGGGCGTCGACGGGAAGGGCTCCGTGGGGACGAAGCCGGTGGCGGGCGCCACCGCCGCGGACGGTTCCACCGGCATCGGCGCCGCGGCCGGCATCGCCGCCGGGGTGCTGGTGCTGCTCGCGGGCGGTGCGTTCCTGGTCAACCGTCGCTGGCCGCTGCCGGAGCTGGTGCGCCGCCGGTCCCGTCGGTGAGTTCCTCGTCCTTGCCGCCCGTGGCCGTCCAGGCGGCGCAGAACAGCACCAGCTTCGAGGTGAAGTTGATCCACAGCAGCAGGGCGACGGGGACGCCGAAGGCGCCGTACATGCTCTTCGCGGCGACGCCCTGCATGTAGCCGCTCAGCAGCAGCTTGAGCAGTTCGAAGCCGATCGCGCCGATCAGCGCGGCCACCAGCAGGCGGCGGCGGGTGGGGTGGACGCCGGGGAGCAGGGTCAGCACGTACAGCAGGAGGAGGAAGTCGGCGAGGACGGCGACGGCGAAGGCGGCGGCGTGGAGCAGGACGCCGCCGAAGCCGCCCTCGGCGATGCCCAGTTGGCGGATGAGCCAGCCGACGAGCGCCGAGGCGACGGTGGAGATGCCGACGGTGACCAGGAGCGCGCCGCCGAGGCCGACGAGGACGCCCGCGTCCTTGGCCCGGTGCAGGAGCGGATTCTCGTCCTCGTCCGGCACCTCCCACACGGCGCGCAGACAGCCCCGGGTGGCGTCGACCCAGCCCATACCGGTGAACAGCAGCAGGAGGCCGGAGATGAGGCCGACGGTGCCGGCGTTGTCGATCAGTCCCTGGATGTCCAGCTGGTCGGAGATGCCCGGCACCTGTTCGGCGATCTTGTCCTGGAGTTCGTTCTGCTGGTCCTTGCTGAGCAGGGCGGCGGCGACGGCGGCGGCGAGGCTGAGCAGCGGGAAGAGCGCGACGAAGCTGGTGAACGTCATCGCGGCGGCCAGCCGTGTCCACGTGACCCGGTCCAGTCGTTCGTACGACCGCCACGCGTGCGTGATCATCAGCCGTGCGATCCACGGCCCCACCACGGGGAGCTTCTTCAGCCAGTCCATGATCCGACTCTGCCCCCGGTCGTCCCGGTCCATGATCCCGGCCGGTGGCCGGTCGTCTCCCCGGAGCGGAAGACCAGTGTCCGTGTGCCCCAGAAACGCAGGACCGTGGCCAGTGCCATGCCGATTCCCGCCCCCGCGACGGTGTCGGCGCGCTGCGAGGTGAGGCCGAGGGCGTAGTGGCTGACGGCCAGGCACAGCAGTTGTACGGCGGCGCCGGCGAGGTTCACGGCGAAGAACACGGCGTAGGGGCGCAGGCCGCGCGGGCGGGTGTGCCGGTAGGTGCCGAGCGCGTTGCCCGCGTAGGCGACGGAGCAGCCGGCCACGAAGGACAGGGACTTGGCGGTGAGGGGACCGAGACCGGCGGGGCCGCGCAGCACGGTGAACAGGCCGAGGTCGACGGCGTAGGCGAGCAGTCCGGCGGTGGCGAAGCCCAGCAGTTCGCGTCGGGCGGCTACCAATCGGCCACCGCCAGGCCGTACATCGTCACCCACACCACGCCGATCAGGGCGAGGGCCCGGTCGCGCAGGACGACGTCCTCGGGTTCGCCCGCGGTGCCGCGGTCGGCGAAGACGGCGTAGCGCAGGACGGCGAGGACGAAGGCGACCATGGACAGCTGGCGCCAGGGCAGCACGCTGGTGTGCGGGACGCCGCCCTCCTCCATGGCCCACATGCAGTAGGCGAGGACGGCGACGCCGGCCGCGAGCTGCCAGACGAAGCG
This sequence comes from Streptomyces sp. NPDC093586, assembly GCF_044764905.1. Taxonomy (NCBI): domain Bacteria; kingdom Bacillati; phylum Actinomycetota; class Actinomycetes; order Kitasatosporales; family Streptomycetaceae; genus Streptomyces; species Streptomyces sp. NPDC093586. The sequence continues at coordinate 17,989 of NZ_JBIWJA010000002.1, forward strand.
GAGGTAGCCGGTGGTGTACTCGGTGAGCAGTGCGCGGGTGGCGCCCGCCTTGCCGGCCATCTGCACGGCTTCGCTGTAGCGCTTGGCGGAGACCATGAACAGGGCGCCGAAGCCGGTGGTGATGAGGAACCAGCGCGACAGCGGGATGCCGAGGGCGAGTCCGCCGATCATGGCGCGCATCAGGAAGCCGGTGGTGACGACGGCGAGGTCGACGACGAGGACGTGCTTGAGGCTGACGCAGTACGCCAGTTGCATCGCGAGGTAGGCGGTCAGCAGGGCGGCGACGGGTGGTGGGCACAGCCAGGCGGCGAGGGCGGGCGCGAGGACGCCCAGGGTGCCGCCGACGGCGTAGGCGGCCGGGACCGGGACCTGGCCGGCGGCGACGGGGCGGTGGCGTTTGACCGGGTGGGCGCGGTCGGCCTCGGCGTCGCGGGCGTCGTTGACGAGGTAGACGGCGGCGGCGCTGGCGGTGAACAGGGCGAAGACGAGGGCTAGTTGGGACAGGGCGTGCCGGGAGAACAGCTGGCCGGCGGCGGCCGGGGCGGTGACGACCAGGACGTTCTTGATCCACTGGCGGGGGCGCGCGGTCCGCAGCAGGCCGCCCGCGAGGCCGCCGCGGTGGGGCGGGGCGGGCCGCGGGGGCTGTTCGGGGGAGCGCTGCCGCAGGACGGCCGTGTCGGTCACCGGGTCCCTCCCCGCATCCAGTCGGCGCCGAGCCGGGCGGTGAGCGCGCCGAGGGCGGCGCCCGCCGCCACGTCGGACGGGTAGTGGACGCCGACGACCAGCCGGGAGACGCACACCGCGGCGGCCAGCGGCCAGGCCGCGCGCACGCCGAGCGCGCCGAAGACGACGGCGGCGGCCGCGGCGGAGGTGGCGTGGGAGCTGGGGAAGGAGTGCCGGCCCGCGGTGCGCACCAGGGGCTGGACGTGCGCGGGGCGGGGGCGGCGCACGACCCTCTTCACCCCCATGCTGGCCAGGTGCGCGCCCGCGGTGAGGGCGGTGCCGCGCAGCCAGGCCGCGCGTCGCGGGCCGTCCACGGCGGCCGCGGCGAGCCCCGCCGCGAGCCACAGTGCTCCGTGCTCCCCGGCCCAGGACAGGGCGCGTGCCGCACCGGCCACGCGCGGGTCCGTGCCGCAGGCTCTGAGCGCCGTCACGATCCGGTGGTCCATGTCGTCGAGGTCGTCCATGGGGACTCACTGTTCACTCCGCGGGCGCGTGAAGTCCGGCATGATCGGGCGACATACCATTAATCACCCGTTTCGGGGAGGGGCGGAATGTTCCGGAACTGATCGTTCGTCCTAGGGGGATACGGTCACCGGCATGTCTGCCGACACCGTTCCCGTCGCCGAGTGGGGCCCCGTCACCGGCTGGGGCCGTACTGCGCCCACCGCGGCCCGTCTGATCCGTCCGCGGACGTACGAGGAGGCCGCGGCGGCGGTCCGGGGCTGCGGGGTCCGGGGCGGCATCGCGCGGGGGCTGGGCCGGGCGTACGGCGACGCGGCGCAGAACGCGGGCGGTGCGGTGCTCGACATGACGGGCCTGGACCGGATCCACGCCATCGACGCCGACGGCGGCACCGTGCTGTGTGACGCGGGCGTCTCCCTGCACCGGCTGATGGAGGTCCTGCTGCCGCTCGGCTGGTTCGTGCCGGTGACGCCCGGCACCCGCTACGTGACGGTCGGCGGGGCGATCGGCGCCGACATCCACGGCAAGAACCACCACGTCTGCGGGTCCTTCGCCCGGCACGTGCTGTCCCTGGAGCTGCTCACCGCCGACGGCGGGGTCCGCACCGTGGAGCGGGGCACGCCGCTGTTCGACGCCACCGCCGGCGGCATGGGCCTGACCGGGGTGATCCTCACCGCGACCGTGCGGCTCCAGCCGGTCGAGACCGCGCTGATGTCGGTGGACACCGAGCGCGCCGCCGACCTGGACGACCTGATGGCCCGTCTGTCGGCCACCGACCACCGCTACCGCTACTCGGTCGCCTGGATCGACCTCCTCGCGCGCGGCGCGGCGACCGGCCGGGCGGTGCTCACCCGCGGCGACCACGCCCCACTGGACGCGCTGGACGCCCGGGCCCGGCGCGAACCGCTGGCCTTCCGCACCTCGCGCCTGCCGGCCGCTCCCGCTTTCCTGCCGGAGGGGCTGCTCAGCCGGACGAGCGTGGGCCTGTTCAACGAGTTCTGGTACCGCAGGGCCCCCCGTGCGCGGCGCGGGCAGCTCCAGCGGATCTCCACCTTCTTCCACCCGCTGGACGGGGTGCCCCACTGGAACCGGATCTACGGCCGCGGCGGCTTCGTGCAGTACCAGTTCGTCGTCGGCCACGGCCGGGAGGAGACCCTGCGCCGGATCGTGCGGCGCATCTCCGCCCGCCGCTGCCCGTCCTTCCTGGCCGTCCTCAAGCGCTTCGGTCGGGCCGATGCGGGCTGGCTGTCGTTCCCGATGCCCGGCTGGACCCTGGCGCTGGACGTCCCGGCCGGGCTTCCGGGGCTCGGCGCGTTCCTCGACGAGCTCGACGAGCAGGTCGCCGCGGCCGGCGGCCGGGTCTACCTCGCCAAGGACTCCCGGCTGCGCCCCGAGCTGCTCGCCTCGATGTACCCGCGCCTGGACGACTTCCGCGCGCTGCGCGCGGAGCTGGACCCGCGCGGGGTGTTCACGTCCGACCTGTCCCGGCGCCTCGCCCTGTGACCCCTTCTGGAGCTGTCGTGAAGGACGCCTTCGGCCTCCCCCAGTCCCTTCTCGTGCTCGGTGGTACGTCCGAGATCGCGCTGGCCACCGCGCGCCGTCTGATCGCCCGGCGCACCCGCACCGTGTGGCTGGCCGGCCGCCCCTCCCCCGCCCTGGACGCGGCGGCCGGGCAGCTGCGGGGGCTCGGCGCCGAGGTGCGCACCGTCGCCTTCGACGCGCTGGACCCCGCCTCCCACGAGGAGGCGCTCGGCAAGGTGTTCGCCGAGGGCGACATCGACCTGGTGCTGCTCGCGTTCGGCGTCCTCGGCGACCAGGCGCACGACGAGCGGGAGCCGCTGAACGCCGTGCGGGTCGCGCAGACCAACTACACCGGCGCGGTGTCTGCCGGGCTGGTCAGCGCCGGCGCGCTGCAGGCGCAGGGGCACGGCTCGCTGGTGGTGCTGTCGTCGGTGGCCGGGGAGCGGGCCCGCCGGGCCAACTTCATCTACGGCTCCAGCAAGGCCGGCCTGGACGCGTTCGCGCAGGGTCTGGGCGACGCGCTGCACGGCACGGGCGTGCACGTCATGGTCGTACGCCCCGGGTTCGTGCGGTCGCGGATGACGGCCGGGAGGGAGGAGGCGCCGTTCGCGACGACGCCCGAGGCGGTCGCGTCGGCCATCGAGCTGGGGCTGCGGCGCCGCTCGGAGACGGTGTGGGTGCCGGGGGCGCTGCGGCTGGTGATGTCGGCCCTGCGGCACCTGCCGCGACCGCTGTTCCGGCGGCTGCCGGTGTGAGGTACTGGTGCCGCAACAGGCGACGTTCGCCCCGTCGCGACGCCCGGCACGCTCCCCCGGAGGGGGTGCCCCCACTCGCCGCACCGGACGCCGCTCCTCACCGGGCGAACGTCGCCCGCCGCGGCACTAGCGGGTCGGCAGGGTGCCGCTCTCCACGCGGTCGGCCTGCGGGGGGACGACCGCACTGCCGAAGGGGAACTCGCGCAGCTTGCGCCACACCCCGTCGGCGCCCTGCTCGTAGAGCGCGAAGCCGGTGCAGGGCCACTGGGCCTCGTAGTCGGCCAGTTCCTCGTAGGCGCGGTCCATCGCGGCCTCGTCGATGCCGTGCGCGACGGTGACGTGCGGGTGGTAAGGGAACTGCAGTTCGCGCGGGACCGGCCCGGAGGAGTCGCGGATCCGCTTCTGGAGCCAGGAGCAGGCCGCGGCGCCCTCGACGACCTGGACGTAGACGACGGGCGACAGCGGGCGGAAGGTGCCGGTGCCGGACAGCCGCATCGGGAAGGGCCTGCCGCGGGCCGCCACCTCCGCCAGGTGCGACTCGACGGCGGGCAGCGCCGCGCCGTCGATCTCGGTCGGCGGCAGCAGCGTGACGTGCGTGGGGATGCCGTGTGCCGCGGCGTCGCCGAAGCCCGCGCGCAGCTGCTGAAGCCGGCTGCCGTGAGGCTCCGGGACCGCGATCGACACGCCGATCGTTACGGTCCCCACGTCGTCTCCCTGTCGTTCTGTCGGTGCCGCCCGCCCACCGGCGTGCGGCGGTGGCCACCGGTGCGGCCACCCGGATATCGACTGTACGGCCACGGCCCCGTCCCGGGCAGGCGCAACCGGAGTGATGTGCAGCGCTACGGCGGCGTGCCGGGCGCTCGGCGCGGTGCCGCCGGTCAGTGCTTGGCGGGCAGGAAGCCCATGCCGTCGTACGCCCGGGCCAGGGTCTCCGCGGCGACGGAACGGGCCTTCTCCGCGCCCTTGGCCAGCACCGCGTCGAGGGTCTCCGGGTCGTCCAGGTACTGCTGGGTGCGCTCCCGGAAGGGCGTCACGAACTCGATCATGATCTCGGCGAGGTCCGTCTTCAGCGCGCCGTAGCCCTTGCCCTCGTACCGCTGCTCGAGCTCGGGGATCGACGTGCCGGTGAGCGTGGAGTGGATCGTCAGCAGGTTGCTGACGCCGGGCTTGTGCTCACGGTCGAAGCGGATCACCGTGTCGGTGTCCGTGACCGCGCTCTTGACCTTCTTCGCGGTGGCCTTCGGCTCGTCGAGCAGGTTGATCAGGCCCTTCGGGGTGGCCGCCGACTTGCTCATCTTGGCGGTCGGGTCCTGAAGGTCGTAGATCTTCGCCGTCTCCTTGAGGATGTACGCGCTCGGGACGGTGAAGGTGTCGCCGTAGGTCTGGTTGAACCGGTCCGCGAGGTCGCGGGTCAGCTCCAGGTGCTGGCGCTGGTCCTCGCCGACGGGGACCTGGTCGGCCTGGTAGAGCAGGATGTCGGCGACCATCAGCATCGGGTACGTGAACAGGCCGACGGTGGTGCGGTCGCTGCCCTGCTTGGCGGACTTGTCCTTGAACTGGGTCATCCGGGAGGCCTCGCCGAAGCCGGTGATGCAGTTCATCAGCCAGCCGAGCTGGGCGTGCTCGGGCACGTGGCTCTGGACGAACAGCGTGCAGCGCTCCGGGTCGAGACCGGCCGCGAGGAGCTGGGCGGCGGCGACCCGGGTGTTCTCCCGCAGGACCTTCGGGTCCTGCGGGACCGTGATCGCGTGCAGGTCGACGACCATGTAGAACGCGTCGTGGGTGTCCTGCATGTCGACCCACTGGCGGACGGCGCCGAGGTAGTTGCCGAGGTGGAACGAGCCGGAGGTCGGCTGGATACCGGAGAGCACGCGGGGACGGTCATTCACCATGCCAGCCATTCTCTCAGGCCGTGGCGGTCGGTCGGGCACTGGTCCGGTACGGAGGTGTTCCCGGCCGTCCGCGGTGGTGTACCAAGGGGACCGGGGCCGGGAGGGGGCGTCATGCGACGGTCGGTGGGTGCGGTGGCCGCGGCGGCGGCGGTGCTGTTCGGGGGTGTGCCGGGGGCGGCGGCGGCACCGGGCGCGCCGCGCGATCAGCCCGACGTGGCGGTGGTCGTGTGGTCCGGTACCGGGCGCACCGCGTCCTGGCACGCCGGGGAGCCCGACTTCGACCGGCTGCGGAGCCTGCTGGAGCCGGCGCACCCGGAGACGGCGCCGATCCCCACGGAGCGGGTCCCTGAGGACTGGACGACGGGCGGGGCTCCGCCCGTGCGGTTCACCGTGCTGTGGGGACTGACCGGGGTCGGGGGCTGGCCGCAGACGCGGCGGGCGCCCGGCGGCGACGTGGCGATGCTGCGCCAGGACCAGGTGCTGGTGGCCGAGGACGGCACCCCGTGGGTGCGCACGGATCCGGCGCCGGACGTGGCGGACGACGACATCCGCTGGCACCGGGCACCGCGGCGGGTGTACGACCGGCTGGTCGCCGAGGGATTCATCGGCGAGGAGCCCGCGGCCACCGGTGACGGTGGCGCCGGCGGCCCGTGGGACGGGGTGCGGTGGGCCGCCGCGGGGCTCGCGGCGGGGGTCGCCGCGACCCTGCTGGTACGCCGCGCGGCGGCCCGGCGCGGTGCCGGCCCGCCGCGCGGCGGGCCGCGTCAGGAACTGATCGACCTCTGACCGCCGCCGGGCGGGTCAGCCCAGGTCGATCTCCGGGTACAGCGGGAAGCCGGCGACCAGGTCGGTCGCGCGGCGGGAGATCTCGTCGGAGATCTTCCCGTCCAGGACGTGGGACGCCTTGGAGGGGGCGCCCGACTTGGTGGTGCCGGGCTCGGCGGCCGTCAGGACGCGGTCGATGAGGCCCGCGACCTCGTCCATCTCGGCGGTGCCGAGGCCGCGCGTGGTCAGCGCCGGGGTGCCGACGCGGATGCCGGAGGTGTACCAGGCGCCGTTCGGGTCGGCCGGGATGGCGTTGCGGTTGGTGACGATGCCGGAGTCCAGCAGGGCCTGTTCGGCCTGGCGGCCGGTGAGGCCGTAGGAGGACGCCACGTCGATCAGGTTCAGGTGGTTGTCCGTGCCGCCCGTGACCAGGGTGGCGCCGCGGCGCATCAGGCCCTCGGCGAGGGCGCGGGAGTTGTCGACGATGCGCTGGGCGTAGTCCCGGAACGCGGGCTGCCGGGCCTCGGCGAGGGCGACGGCCTTGGCGGCCATGACGTGCGGGAGGGGGCCGCCGAGGACCATCGGGCAGCCGCGGTCGACCTGGTCCTTGAGGGAGTCGTCGCACAGCACCATGCCGCCGCGCGGGCCGCGCAGCGACTTGTGCGTGGTCGTGGTGACGATCTGGGCGTGCGGGACCGGGTCGAAGTCGCCGGTGAGCACCTTGCCCGCGACCAGGCCGGCGAAGTGCGCCATGTCGACCATGAGGGTCGCGCCGACCTCGTCGGCGATCTCGCGCATGATCCGGAAGTTCACCAGGCGCGGGTAGGCGGAGTAGCCGGCGACGATGATCAGCGGCTTGAACTCGCGGGCCTGGGCGCGCAGGGCCTCGTAGTCGATGAGGCCGGTCGTGGGGTCCGTGCCGTAGGAGCGCTGGTCGAACATCTTGCCGGAGATGTTCGGGCGGAAGCCGTGGGTGAGGTGGCCGCCCGCGTCGAGGGACATGCCGAGCATGCGCTGGTTGCCGAAGGCCCGGCGCAGCTCGGCCCAGTCGGCCTCGGTCAGGTCGTTGATCTGGCGGACGCCGGTCCTCTGGAGGAACGGCGCCTCCACGCGGTCGGCGAGCACGGCCCAGAAGGCGACCAGGTTGGCGTCGATGCCGGAGTGCGGCTGGACGTAGGCGTGGCGGGCGCCGAAGAGTTCCCGGGCGTGCTCGGCGGCCAGCGACTCGACGGTGTCGACGTTGCGGCAGCCGGCGTAGAAGCGGCGGCCGACGGTGCCCTCGGCGTACTTGTCGCTGAACCAGTTGCCCATGGTCAGCAGGGTGGCCGGGGAGGCGTAGTTCTCGGAGGCGATCAGCTTGAGCATCTCGCGCTGGTCGGCGAGCTCCTGGCCGATGGCGTCGGCGACGCGCGGCTCGACGGCGCGGATCGCTCGCAGCGCGGCACGGTAGGCGACGGACTCGGGGGTGAGCGGCTGCTCCGCGGACATGAGGACCTCCGGACGTAGTGGTCGGCGTTCGGGTCGGCCCAGGCGCACGGCTCTCATCGCTCGGGCCGCTCCCCGATGGTTGGTCCCATCCCAGCGCGCCAGTCACGGCCCAGGGTCAGCGTACCTGTGCGTGGGGAGGGGCGCGGGGGGTGTCCGGGATGCGGGAGGGTCCGCGCGGTCGTCGTCCGTCGCGGGCTGCGGACTCGGCGTGGCTGGTCGCGCCCACGCGGCAAAGCCGCCCGTGTCACAGCCCCGCGCCCCTTCGGGGTGCTTCCCCCGAGGCCTCCTAAAGGATCACGTGGGGCAGGAACCTCGCGTACTCGTCCGTCACCAGGCCCGAGGACTCCCTGATGCCCAGGCCCGCCGACTCGTTCTCCACGACCCAGGCGCCCAGGACGACGTGGTTGCCGTCGAAGGCGGGCAGGGGGGCCAGCTCCTGGTAGCAGCAGGGTTCGGCGCGGGGCGTCGGGTCGGTGCCGGGGGCGTGGATCGTGACGCCGGCGCCCTCGCGGCCGAGGAGGGGCTTGGCGACCCAGCCCGTGGTGCCGGCCAGCTCGCGCGGGCCGTCCAGGTACGCCGGGAGGAGGTTCGGGTGGCCGGGGTACAGCTCCCACAGGACCGCCAACAGGGCCTTGTTGCTGAGCAGCATCTTCCAGGCCGGCTCGATCCACAGGGTGGTGCCGGTGCCTCCGCCGTTGTCGAGGGTGTCCAGGACGTGGCCGGCGAAGCGGTCGGTGGTGAGCCACTCCCACGGGTAGAGCTTGAAGATGCTGCGGATGAAACGGAGCCTGTTGTCGACGAAGCGGCCGGAGAGGCGGTCCCAGCCGATCTCCTCCATGGAGATCCAGTCGGTGGCCAGGCCGGCCTGCTCGGCGGTCTCCTTGAGGTAGGCGACCGTCATCAGGTCCTCGCCGAGTTCGTCGTCCGAGGAGTGCGCGAAGTACAGGGGGCTGCCCGGTGGCAGGAGGGCGGCCTGTTTCTTCCAGGCGTCGACGAGGCGCTCGTGGAGGGAGTTCCACTGGTCGGCGCCGGGGAAGCGCTCCTCCATCCAGAACCACTGCGGGGAGGCCGCCTCGACCAGTGAGGTCGGGGTGTCGGCGTTGTACTCCAGGAGCTTGGCCGGGCCCGTGCCGTCGTGGCGCAGGTCGAAGCGGGCGTAGACGGAGGGGAGTTCGGCACGCCGCCGCCAGGCCTCGGTGACCGCGTGGACGACGCGCGGATCGGTGATGCCGAGGTCGGCGAAGCGGCCGGCGGTCACGATGTGCTCGGCCGCCGCCAGGCACATGCGGTGCAGTTCCTCGACGACCTCCTCCAGCGCCTCGACCTCGTCCAGGGGGAAGACGTAGTAGGCGCTCTCGTCCCAGTAGGGGCGCAGGGAGTCGTCGGGGTAGCGGGTGAGGGGGTAGATGAGCCCCTGCTCCTCGACGGTCCGCTGCCAGTCGGGGCGGGGGGTGATGGTGCGGCGTTCCATCGCGGCTCAGCCGCCGCCGCTGCCGGAGCCCGAGCAGCCGAAGCCGCCGCGGTCGACGGCCTCGTCGCGGCTGAAGGTGCCGGAGTCGGCCCAGCCGTTGCTGACGTCGGCGTCGTAGTACCAGTCGGCGTCCGTGACGCGGGAGGTCTTGCGGCCCTTGACGGAGGAGCTGCCGGACGAGCCCGTCCCGCAGTTCTTGTCGGCGACGACCTTGTAGCCGTTGAGGTAGTCGTAGCTGTCGCGGTCCACGCAGCGGCGGTCGGGGTCCGAGCCGCATGCGCTCAGGGCCGCCGCGAGCACTCCCATGCCGCCGAGCACCACGGTGCTGGACCGCAGCCGTCGCCGGGTCTGAGCCATGTCCTTGTCTCCCCGTTGTCCACGCAGCTGTACGACAGTTGGGCCGATCGAGTGAGTGTACGGACTCTACGGCAGCGCCCGGCACAGCGCATCCAAGGCGCCGGCCCAGGCGTGGTCGGGCGGGGTGCCGTAGCCGACGACCACGGCGTCCAGCGGTTCGGTCGCGGCCTCGGGATGGCGGAAGAGGGACAGGCCGTACAGGCCGAGGCCCTGCCAGGCCGCCGCCCGGACCACCTGCTGCTCGGTGCCGGGCGGCAGCCGGAGGACGGCGTGCAGGCCGGCCGCGATCCCGGTGACCCGCACCTCGGGCGCGCGGTCGGCGAGCGCCGCGACCAGGGCGTCCCGGCGGCGCCGGTAGCGCAGACGGGCGGCGCGGACGTGACGGTCGTAGGCGCCGGAGGTGAGGAACTCGGCCAGGGTCAGCTGGTCCAGCACGCCGCTGGTGTCGAGGCCCCCGCGGGACGCCGTGAGGTCGTCGGCGAGGCCCGGCGGGAGCACCGCCCAGGCCAGCCGCAGGCCGGGGGCGAGGGACTTGCTCGCGGTACCGAGGTAGACGACGCGGTCGGGGTCCAGGCCCTGGAGGGCGCCGACGGGCTGGCGGTCGTAGCGGAACTCGCCGTCGTAGTCGTCCTCCAGGACCAGGCCGCCGGTGCGCCGCGCCCAGTCCACGACGGCGGCCCGCCGGTCGGGGTGCAGGGGGACGCCCATCGGGAACTGGTGGGCGGGGGTGAGCAGCACGGCGCCCGCGCCGGCCGGCCCGACGGGGTCGGTGCCGCGCGCGTCGAAGGGCAGCGGGACGGTGCGCAGTCCGGCGGCGGACAGCAGGTCGCGGTGCACGTGCAGGCCGTACGACTCGACGGCGACGGTGTGCACGCCGCGCGCCTTCAGCACGGCGGCGAGCAGGGTCAGGCCGTGCGCGAACCCGCCGAGGACCAGCAGGCGTTCGGGGTCGGCGCGCACGCCGCGGGCCCGGGCGAGGTAGCCGGCCAGCGCGGTGCGCAGCTCCGGGCGTCCGCGGGGGTCGCCGTAGCCGAGGGCCTCGTGGGGGGCGGCGGTGAGGGCGCGGCGGGCGGCCCTGAGCCACTCGGCGCGCGGGAAGGAGGCGAGGTCGGGCGTGCCCGGGCGGAGGTCGTAGGCGGGGCGGGTGGGGGTGCGGGGGCGCGGGGTCGTGCCGGCCTGCGGGACGACGGCGCGGTCCGCGACGCGGGTGCCGGAGCCCTGGCGCGCGGTGAGCCAGCCCTCGGCGACGAGGTCGGCGTAGGCGTCGGCGACGGTGTTGCGGGCGATGCCGAGGTCGGCGGCGAGGCTGCGGGAGGAGGGCAGCCGGGTGCCGGCGGCCAGCCGTCCGGTGCGGACGGCCTCGCGCAGGGCGTCGGTCAGCCCGCGGCGCAGCCCCGGCCCGGCCGGTTCCAGGTGCAGGTCGACGCCGAGAGTGGCCCAGGGTTTCGCCATGGAAGTGGACCATACCCCTGGGCTGCTTCGTTCCTAGGGTCGAGGCATGACGACGCACACCGATGACACGACGACCACGGAGTACGCCTCCGAACTGCCCGTACGGCTGGAGTGGGCCAAGCACGCGCCCGAGGTGTACAAGGCGATGATCCGGCTGGACGCGGCCGCGCGGCGCGGGGTGGACCCCACGCTGTCCGAGCTGGTGAAGATCCGCGCCTCCCAGATCAACCGCTGCGCGCTGTGCGTCGACATGCACAGCAAGGACGCCCTCGCGGCCGGCGAGAGCGTGGAGCGGATCGTGCAGCTCAGTGCCTGGGAGGAGTCGCGGCACTTCTACACCGAGAGGGAGCTGGCGGCGCTGGAGCTGACGGAGGCCGTGACCGTGCTGACGGACGGCTTCGTGCCCGACGAGGTCTACGCGAGGGCCGCTGAGCACTTCGACGAGTCCGAGCTGGCACAGCTGATCGCCGTCATCACGGTGATCAACGCCTGGAACCGCTTCGGCGTGACCTGCCGCATGACCCCGGGTCACTACCGGCCGGGGCAGCACGGATGACGGCCCGTAGCCGGCTCCTGGACCGGGAGGTCGCCCAGGCCATGTCCGCGCTCAGCGCGGCGGCGAAGAAGGGGCTCGGCGACCCCGCGCTCGCCGAACTGGTGATGATCCGGGCCTCGCAGCTCAACCACTGCGCGTTCTGCCTGGACATGCACCTCGCCCTCGCCCGGAAGAACGGGGAGAGCGAGCAGCGGCTCGGCCTGCTCGACGCCTGGGAGGAGGCCGAGGAGCTCTACGACGAGCGGGAGCGGGCCGCGCTCGCGCTGACCGAGGCGGTGACGGTCCTGACGGAGGGCTTCGTGCCCGACGCCGTGTACGAGCGGGCCGCCGCGCACTTCACGGACGGCGAGCTGGCCCACCTCGTCGGGCTGATCGCCGTCATCAACGGCTGGAACCGGCTGATGGTCAGCCGCCGGATCCCGCCGGGGGGATACACCCCCTGAGCAGGGCCGGCATCTTCCGCGCCCTGCCCAGCGCCCGTGAGTCACGCGGATGTCGTCCGCGGGGCCGGGTGCTCATGCCCTGGGCCCGAAGGCGTGCGGTTGCGGGAACGGAAGTGCGCCGGGTCCGCCGGTGTCCGTACGAGGGCCGCGGCGACCCCCGACGCACGTGGAGTCCGGCGACTTCGGGCGAGTCGGCGGGCAGCGGCACAGGGGAGCGACGGGACCGGCAGGACCGGAACGCCGACAGGGCGCCGGGTGGGACGTCGACAGGGTGCCGGCCGAAACGCACCGGTCCCCGGGCCGCCGGGGCGGCACCGGGGACCGGTGCACCGATCGGACGACCGATCCGTCGGTGTCGTGGTGCGGGGTGTCAGATGAGGCCGAGGCCGCGGACCGCCTCGCGCTCCTCCGACAGCTCCTTGACGGAGGCGTCGATGCGGGCGCGGGAGAACTCGTTGATGTCCAGGCCCTGGACGATCTCGTACTTGCCGTCCTCGCAGGTGACCGGGAAGGAGGAGATCAGGCCCTCCGGGACGCCGTAGGAGCCGTCGGACGGGATGCCCATGGAGGTCCAGTCGCCCTCGGCGGTGCCGTTGACCCACGTGTACACGTGGTCGATGGCGGCGTTGGCGGCGGAGGCGGCCGAGGACGCGCCGCGGGCCTCGATGATGGCCGCGCCGCGCTTGGCGACGGTCGGGATGAAGTCGTCGGCCAGCCACTTCTCGTCGCCCACGACCTCGGCGGCGTTCTTGCCGGCGACCGTGGCGTGGAAGATGTCCGGGTACTGGGTGGCGGAGTGGTTGCCCCAGATGGTCAGGCGCTTGATGTCGGCGACCGACGTGCCCGTCTTCTTCGCGAGCTGGGTCAGCGCGCGGTTGTGGTCGAGGCGGGTCATCGCGGTGAAGCGCTCGGCCGGTACGTCCGGGGCGGCGGCCTGGGCGATCAGGGCGTTGGTGTTGGCCGGGTTGCCGACGACGAGGACCTTGATGTCGTCCGCGGCGTGGTCGTTGATGGCCTTGCCCTGCGGCTTGAAGATGCCGCCGTTGGCCTCGAGGAGGTCACCGCGCTCCATGCCCTTGGTGCGGGGGCGGGCGCCCACGAGGAGGGCGACGTTGGCGCCGTCGAAGGCCACGTTCGGGTCGTCGGTGATCTCGATGCCCTGCAGGAGCGGGAACGCGCAGTCGTCCAGCTCCATCGCGGTGCCCTCGGCGGCCTTGAGCGCCGGAGTGATCTCCAGGAGGCGCAGCTTGACCGGCACGTCCGCGCCGAGCAGCTGGCCGGAGGCGATGCGGAAGAGCAGGGCGTAACCGATCTGGCCGGCCGCGCCGGTGACGGTGACGTTCACGGGAGTGCGGGTCATGGCGTTCTCCGTATGACAGCTGGCGGTGGGGCGTCCCTGCCCCGGGGTGCGGGATCCCGCTCCGGCTCGTGACCGGCCCGCCGTGATGATCGATCGCCGGTACGGATGGATCACCGACGGATGATCGATCTCTTGGCGTCAAGAGAGATCCAGCGGTCAGGCTATCGCGCCCGCGGTGTCCGGGACGTCCGGGTCGGTGTGGCCCGTCCCACAGACCCGTGTCCGGTCACCCGGAGGACGCACGGGCCGCGCGGCGGCGCGGTCGGGAAGCGGGCCAGGAAAAGGCGGCCGCCTGTCCGGGAGAGGAGGGACTGAGGCGACCGCCGTTCGGGGGCCGTTGCCGGACTCCCGTGGGGGGACACCTGTCGCGTGCCCCCGAAGGCGTCGGCCATGCCTGTGCGGGGAAGATTTTCTTCCGCACCTTCGCGATCTCCCCCGAACGGCCCATCGCGCCCCCGCGCGAGCAGCGGTTCCGTCCCTCCCGCACCCGAGCCGCCGGCCCGACACCGCCGGGGTGCGGCGCGCTCCGTCCCGGGCCGCGCCCCTCCGGCCGGGGCGCCGCTCCGGCGCGGGAGCCGCGCCCGGACCGGCGGACCTTCAGCCACGCCGCCCGCACGTTGTCCTGCCGGGACATCCGCTCCCATCGGGGGAGTCCGGGACGCGCCCGACAGCCGTCGGGTGGATTCGCCGACAGCGTTCCCGGCCCGGACGCGGGGCTCGGGCACCGGCCCGGGGCAGGTCCCTCAGTTCGTGCAGCCCTGGCCGCCCGCCGCCAGGGTCACGCATGCCTTGGCCTCGTCCGCGGTCTTCACCGCCACCATCGGGGTGTACGCGACCGTGGAGCCGGCGCTGGTGACCTTGCCCGTCTGCTCGTTCTTGCCGCCCGCGCTGACGTGGACCTCGTCACCCTGGGCGGCCTGGGTGACGCGGGCCCACGCGGTGCCGCAGGTCTTGCTGTAGCGGACCTCGACGGACGCCGTGCCGACGGTGGCCTTCGCGGCGGTGGTCACCAGGTCGCCGCCGCAGCCCATGGTCTCGGGGTCCTTGCCGGTGCACTGGTCGCCGCCGCACTTCACCCCGGGTGGCAGCTGGGTGCTGGTGCTGACGGTGGGCGACGGGGACGGCTTGGTGCTCTCGTCCTTCTTCTCGCCGCCGCCGTTCAGCAGGAAGAACGCGCCGGCGACCACGACGAGCACACCGACGACGCCCGCGGCGAGCATCCCCGTCCGCTTGCCGCCCCCCGAGGCGCCGTTCCGCGCCCCGGAGCCGCCCTGCGCGGGCTGGCTGTACGCGTCCGCGGCCCCGCGGCTCTCCGGCACCGGTGCGGTGGCGGCCGGACCGTTCTCGTACCCACCGGCCCCGGTGCGCGGTGCGCGCTCGCCGGTGGGTGCCGGCCCCCGGTATCCCGCGAGCCCCCACGAGTTGCCGTCGGAGGGCCCACCGGAGGACGTGACCGAGGGCCCGCCGAGCGCACCACCGCCCCGGACCCGGCCGACGGCCGAGTCGGGGCTGTCGGCGGCCGTCGGCTGCGCGGGGACCGTCGTCGGCGGCAGCGTGGGCGCCACACCGCCCGGCCCGGCGATCCCCGGCTTGGCCGCCGCGTCGCCGCTGTGCCGGCCCGGCTTGCCGGTCCGGCCCTTCCTGGAACCGGCCGCGGGCGTGCCCAGCTCACCGAGCGCGGCACGCGCCTGCGAGATCCGGATGGCCTCCATGGTCATGTCGTGGCGCATCTCCGAGCGGCTCCAGGCGCGCTCGGCCAGCTCCCACATGGTGGTCAGGTGGACGGGACTGGTCCCCGTCACCTCGGCCAGGGCCACGATCGCGCCCTTGGGCGCGAGCAGCCGGCCGTTCAGATAGCGCTCCCAGGACGTCTTGCTGTAACCCGTGGCGTCGGCCAGCGACGCGATGCTCAGGTCGCTGCGGTCCACGAGTCGGCGCAACTGGCCGACGAACTCTCTGATCTGTGGATCGAGTTCCTCCGGCAAGGCCTTCCAACGAGGCATCGCTTCCCCCCTCTTCCCCCGGTGACGTGCTGTTTCTTTCCCCGCTCGTTCCCCCGCGGCCCTCGCGCGCGGCGTCCCGCGGCGAGTCCCCGTTCTGGCTACCCACAGGGATGCGCCCGGTCAGGATCTCAGTTCCCGGGGTGGGGGCGCACAGGAGCATGGAGGCCGCGAGCATGCACCGTCGCACGCCCGCTGGTCCGTGGTCCAGTGTCCCACCGGCGTTCCTGTGCATCGAACGGAACCCCCGCCGTCGTACGGAACGACCCGACCGCCGTGCGGAACACCCCCGGCCCCCGACCCCGTAGGGGGCGTCCCGGGCCGTCCCGGTCGACCACGCTAGCCCCGCCCCTGAGCGGCTCGGGGCACATCCGCGAACTTGTCGACACTTCGGCACACGGAACGCACATGTCCGATCACACCGGGCACAAGGACCCCGTCATTCACGGACTCCGTAGCGGAACGGTCACTTCCGTGCCACAGCGCCCCGCCAGGCGTTGAACAGGGCGTTCCGTATGCAGGAGGGTTGGTCGCGGCGGCGGCCCGTCCTCCCACGGGGGTGGAGGACGGGCCGCCGCGGGCCGGTCACTGGCCTTCTTGGCTGACCGTGAAGTGCAGGGCGTCCTTCAGGAACGGGAGCTGCAGCACCGGATGGGGCTGGGCCATCAGCGCCAGCAGGGAGATGCAGAGCCCCAGGACGGTGTACGTGGCGATGTCCGTGAAGCGCGAGCGCACCGCGAGCATGCCGACGTCGGGCACCGTCCAGCGCAGCGCGGCGCCGACCAGCAGCGCGACACCGATCAGCACCGTGCCCCAGCGGAAGACGTCCAGCGCGGTCAGCAGCAGACCGGTCCCGACGAGGCCCGCCACCGTGAGCAGCGGCCACTGCCGGGCGGGCGCCGGGGCGTCCCGGGGCGCGGCCCGGCCGCCGCCCTCGGGGCGCGCGGTGTCCCGCGTGAAGAGCGGGAACCGCCGGGTGACGCGCCGCGGCCTGCCCTCGGCGTCGGGCGCGCTGACGGGATCCCGGACGGTGAGCTCGTCCTCCGGGCGCTCGTCCTCGCCCCCGGTCCCCTTCTTCCCCTCGGCCGACACCGCGCCGCGCCTCTCAGCCGGCACTGCGCTCCGCCGCCTCGACCACGTTGACGAGCAGCTGGGCCCTGGTCATCGGGCCGACGCCGCCGGGGTTCGGGGAGATCCAGGCGGCCACCTCGGCCACGTCCGGGTGGACGTCGCCGACGATCCTGCCCTCGGCGTTGCGCGAGACGCCGACGTCGAGGACGGCCGCGCCGGGCTTGACGTCCTCGGCGCGCACCAGGTGCGGGGAGCCGGCCGCGGCGACGATGATGTCCGCGCGCTTGAGGTGGGCGGACAGGTCGCGGGTGCCGGTGTGGCACTGGGTCACGGTGGCGTTCTCGCTGCGGCGGGTGAGCAGCAGCGGCATCGGGCGGCCGATGGTGACGCCGCGACCGACGACCACGACCTCGGCGCCCTTGATCTCCACGCCGTAGCGGCGCAGCAGGGTGAGGATGCCGTTGGGGGTGCAGGGCAGCGGGGCCGGCTCGTTGAGGACGAGGCGGCCGAGGTTCATCGGGTGGAGGCCGTCGGCGTCCTTGTCCGGGTCCATCAGTTCGAGGATGCGGTTCTCGTCGATGCCCTTGGGCAGCGGCAGCTGGACGATGTAACCGGTGCAGGCCGGGTCCTCGTTCAGCTCGCGGACGACCGCCTCGATCTCCTCCTGGGTCGCCGTGCCGGGCAGTTCGCGCTGGATGGAGGCGATGCCGACCTGGGCGCAGTCGCGATGCTTGCCCGCGACGTACTTCTGGCTGCCGGGGTCGTCGCCGACCAGGACGGTGCCGAGGCCGGGCGTGACGCCCTTCTCCTTCAGCGCCGCCACGCGGGCGGTCAGTTCGGACTTGATCGCGGCTGCGGTGGCCTTGCCATCGAGAATCTGGGCGGTCATGCCCCCATCCTCGCGGATGACCGGCCCCCTGTTCCAATCCGGCCACCCCGCGGACACCGGCCGGGGAGTCCCGGGCGCCCGGGGACGAGGCCCACCGTGTGCGGCCGTGATCAGGGATGTTGCACTTGCACAACACCTGGCGGAACCGGCTGGACAAGCAAGTGACAGTCGAGAACGATGGTGCAGCACAGTGCCGCGGGCAGTACCGGGGGGACGAACCGCAACCATCTGGAGAAATTCCTCCGAGCCGTGCCGCGCGTCCCCGCACACGGAGCACATCGGAGGAAGGACCGCCATGAGTTTCGGCGACCCGAACAATCCCTACGGGCCCCCGCCCGCACAGCCGCCCGCCGCACCGCAGCAGGGCTACGGCTTCCCGCAGCAGCCGCCCGCCGCTCCCCAGCAGGGCTACGGCTTCCCGCAGCAGCCGGCGTACCCGGGTTACCCGGGCGGGAACCAGATGTCACCGCAGTCGATGCCGGGGCTGATGGTCACCTCCCGCGTGCTCCTCTACATCGTGGCCGCCGTGCAGATCCTCATCGGCCTGCTCGCGATCCTCGGCGCCGCCGCCGTCAACGACGCCTCCAACGCGGGCGAGGACACCTTCGGCGACAACGCCCTCTCCGACTTCGGCCACGCCTCGGCCGGTGTCATGCTCGTGATCGCGCTGCTCTTCCTGGGCCTGGCCGCGCTGTCGATCACGCTGGGCGTGAAGTTCGGCCGCGGTGGTCAGGGCATCCGGATCACCACCGCGGTGTACGGCATCCTGGGCGCCCTCTTCGGCGTCCTGATCCTGATAGGCGCGGCCGGCGAGGGCTCCACCGTGGGACTGGTGTGGGCGCTGCTGTGGATCGCGTTCGGCGGCATCATGGCGGCGTCGATGCTCGCCCCGTCCGGTTCCGCCTGGTTCAGCCGCCCCCGCTACTGAGGGCGCACGGCGACTGAACAGTTCGCGCCAATCACTCCCCAGGGCCGTGTCTCACCCGTACGAGGGCAGACACGGCCCTGGTGCGTCGCCCTAGTCTGACGTGGGTAGCCGTCAGGCACGGGGAGACGCACCTTGTACAGCATCATCGTGGTACCTCCGCCGACCACGGAGGACGAACGCGACCGCACCCGCCCCCAGTTCCGGCTCGCTCCCGGCGAGCGGCTCGTCTTCGGACGGTCCGTGCCCGAGGGCGGCCTGCGGATCGGGCACGACGGGGTGTCCCGCAGAGCGGGTGAGATCACCGCCCACGGCACCTTCTGGACCCTGAGCAATCTGTCGTCCCGCCAGACGTACGTGGTGGAGAACCCGGAGGGCGCGGGCGAGCACATCAAGGTGGCGCCGGGGCGGCTGGACGCTCCGGTGCCGTTCGAGTTCTCGCGGATCGTGCTGCCCGCCGCGGGCGATCTGCTGCCCGTCGAGGTGTGGGCGCCGCGCCACGACTACCTGCGCGACGAGGGCGGCACCGACGGCGAGCCGACCGCCCCGGCCTTCTCCGTGGACCGCACCAAGCGGTACTTCGCGGTCCTGGCCGCCCTGTGCGAGCCACGGCTGCGGGGCACGCCGCACGCGCCGCTGCCCACCATGGACCAGGTCGTCGAGCGGCTGCGCCCGACCTGGCCGGCCGCCTCCCGTACGTCGGTGCAGTGGAACATCGACTATCTGGCCGTGAAGCTGCGCCTGAAGCCGGGCCCGGAGACGGCCGAGCCGGGTCCGCGGCTGAACGGCAAGAAGGAGTCGCTGGTCTCGCTGGCGCTCCGCTTCGACCTGGTCCGCGAGGACGACCTGGCGGTCCTCGCGGCACCGTCCGAACGGCCGCCGCGGTGAGCGAGCCGTACGCCGTGCCGGTGCCCCGGGGGTACCGGGTGGGCGTCTGGGAGGTGCGCGAGCCGATCGCGACGGGGGCCTTCGGCAGCGTGTACGCCGCCCGCCGCACCGGCGACGCGGGCGCCGGCCTGCCCCGCACGGCCGCCCTGAAGTTCCTGCCCACCGGCACGGGCACCCCGCGCCAGCTCACCCACCTGCGCGAACTGATCGAGCGTGAGGTCCAGTTGCTGCGGCGACTGCGGCAGCCCCGGCTGATCCGGATGTACGAGACCCTCACCGTCGACGACCCGGACCGTCCCCGGCTCGACGGTGCCACCGTCCTGGTGCTGGAGCGGGCCGAGGGGTCCCTCGCGGCCCGGCTGGCCGCGACGCCCCGCCCGCCGGACGGGCCGGCGCTGCTGGCGCAGGTCTGCGCGGGGCTGGCCCAGCTGCACCGGGCGGGCTGGGTGCACGGGGACCTGAAACCGGCCAACGTGCTGCTGATGGCCGACGGTTCGGTCCGGCTCGCCGACTTCAACATGGCCGCCGAGCTGGAGGGCACCCACGCCTACACGCCCGCCTTCTCCACCCCCGACTACACGCCGCCCGAGCTGCTGTGGTCCGAGATCGGCGAACGGGGCCGCAGGATCCGCCCGTCCGCCGACGTGTGGGCCTTCGGCGTCCTGGCCCACCTGGTCCTCACCGGCGCCTTCCCGCTGCCCGGCGGCACCCCGGCCGCCCGCCGCGACGCCGCCGTCGCCTACGCCCGCGGCACGGACGAGCTGCGCCTGTCGCCCGGACTGCCGGACATCTGGCGGGACATCGTGCGGGACTGTCTGACCCGTACGCACGCCGGACGCGTCGGCACGGACACGCTGCTGCGACGCGTGGCGGCGGCCACGGGCGGTGCGGGCGGTGCGGGCGGTGCGGCGGGGGCCGTACGCCGGTTCCGTGCGCGTCCCCGGCGGGCGGTGCTCGCCGCGTCGGCCGCGGGGATCACCGCCCTCGCCGCACTCGGCTACGGCATCACCGCCCTGGCCGGCGGCGGCCGGGACCCGTCCGGCCCGGCATCCGGCGGCCGGGGCGACGGCGCCGCCACGGTGGCCGCCGCCTACGGTGCCGCCGAGCTGCGCACCGACCGGGGCGTGCCGCCCGCCTACCGCCTGCTGATCGTCGAGACGGCGCACGACTGCGACCGCGAGGAGGTCACCCCGGCCCTCATCGCGGCGATGCTCAAGGTGGAGAGCGACTTCGACCCCGCCCTGTCCGACCCCGCGAAGGACGAGTACGGCATCGCCCGCTGGACCCCGACCGTCCTGCGCTGGTGGATGAACGCCGACGGCACGCCCGGGGAGACCGTGCCCGAGCCCCCCTTCCCGCCCGCCGAGTCCATCCCGGCGATGGGCAGGTACCTGTGCTGGATCGCGCCCCGCCTGGACGCCGGCCTGCCGGGCGACCGCCGGGTGCTGGTCGCCGCCGCCTACCGGACGTCGTACAAGAAGGTGAACGACGCGGACGGGGTTCCCCCGAAGTACCGCGACTACGCCGACCGCGTCGCCCACTTCCTCAAGGAGTACACGCCGCCCGCGCGGAAGTGACCCTGAGAGATGCGAGGTACCGCGCGGCGGGGGCCCCGGGCACGGTGTGAGCACACCGCTTCGGCGGTACGGAACACCGACGTTCATGGGGGAACCACAGTGAACATCACCACTTCCGCCGCACTGCTCCTCGCGGTATCGGCCCTGGTCGCCGGCTCCACGACCGCGGCCACCGCCGCCGACCCGGCCGGCACCCGCGTCACCGCCCTCCAGAAGGCGGCCGACGAGGTGCTGGCCGACAAGCCGAAGCCCCTGCGCGTGACCGCCGACGCGGTCACGTACGAGGGCCTGACCGTCACCAAGGCGGCCAAGACCAAGGCCGCCCAGGACCTGGCCTGCGGCTACGGCCACCTGTGCATGGTCGTCAAGGGCACCAAGTTCGACTTCTACAAGTGCCAGACGTGGAACCTCACCAACTGGTCCGGCGACGGTCCGTTCACCAACAACCAGACGCCGGGCACGGTGGCGAAGTTCTTCAACCGGGACGGCAGCGTCCGCTGGACGTCCACCGCCTACCAGGCCGGCACGGCCACCTGGGACCCGATCTGGTCCCTGCGTCCCTGCTGACCCGGACCCGCCCGACGGCGGTGGCCTCCGGTCCCTCGCAGGAGGGGCCGGAGGCCACCGCCGTCGGCGTGCCGGTCCTCGGCCCCAGGAGGGTCAGGGGGCCCGGCCGGGCCGGCGTTCGTAGACGGTCACCCGCCGGCCGCGGACCCGCTCGTCCGCCACCACCGTGAAGTGCTCGCGCAGGACGGCCACTTTCACCCCGTCCCGCGCGCCCGGTACCGGCCCGTCCGGCAGGGACGCGTCCGTCACCAGCAGAACCCGCCGCTCGGCCAGCGTCAGGGCCCGGATCCTGGCCGCCTCCGCCTCCACACCGCCCAGCGTCCCGGACTCCGCGGGGCTCCGGACCAGCGCGATGTCCCGCAGCCCGGCGAACGCGTCGGGCGAGACCAGCGCGGTGTCGCGCCGGAACGCGGGAACGAAGAGCACCGCGTCCCCGTCCCCGCGCAGTCTGCGCACCTGGTCCGCGACCGCCAGCACGTCGTCGACCCTGCTGCCCGGTGACCGGGTGGCCAGTGACTGCGGCAGCAGTGCGGCCACCGCCACGACGGCCACCGCGGGGACCAGCCACCCGGACGCCCGCGGGAACCGCGGGGCCGCGGCCCGTGCCGCCGCGTCGAGTGCGGCGCCGATCAGCAGGGCCAGTCCGAGCTGGCTGAACGCGACGTACCGGTCCAGGTACACCGGCTGGACGAACGAGAGGCCGATCAGGCCGAGGTGCGGCACCGCCAGCAGCGGCAGCCCGACGGCCGCCGCCGACAGCCGGCCCGCCCTGGGACGGGTCGACAGGGCGGCGAGGGCTCCCACCGCCAGCAGGACCGCCGGGGCGATCACCATGTGCCAGGTCAGGGGCGGTATCCAGGCCACCTGCCCGGACTGGTCCCGGCTGTAGAGGACCAGCGGCAGCGTCCCGGCCACGGCGAACGCCGAGGCCCCGGCCCACCGCGCCCACACCCCGCGCCCGGCCCGCGCCCAGACCAGCGTCACCGCGTGCGCGGGAAGGACCAGCAGGGAGAGCCAGTGCAGCAGCGCGCCCACCAGGACCACGCCGCCGTAGGCGGCCCACCTCGCCGGCCGGCCGCGCTCCCGCACCAGCGGGACCAGCAGCAGCGTCGAGAGACCGGTGCAGGCCGCGACCAGCGCGTACGAGCGGCCTTCCTGGAGCTGGAACTGCACGGCCGGCAGCAGCGCCAGGGCCAGCCCGCCCACCAGTCCCGCCCGGAATCCGCCCAGCCGGTGCCCGATGAGCGCGACGCAGGCCGCCGCCGCGGCCATGGCCAGCACGGAGGGCAGCCGCAGGGTCGTGATACCGGGTCCGAAGCAGCGGAAGAGGGCGTGCATCCACAGGTAGTAGAGCCCGTGCACGGCGTCCGCGTGCTGGAGCGTGTGCCATATCTGACCGGTCGTCCGCTGGGCCACCAGCCAGGTCGCCGCCTCGTCCCGCCACACGCTGTGCTGCCGGGAGAGCCCCCACAGGCCGAGGAGGACGGTCCACAGCGCCGGGACCGCCCAGACGGATGTGCGCGGCCGGGGGGTGGTCATGGAACGGCCAGGTCCTCACTGCGCTGATCACCGGGACGGGTCGCACCAGTATGGACGGCCGACCGCCGGATGGTGATCGACTGTGAGGAATTGGCCAACGATGGGGCGCGAACCTGTCGCCGCCCGGCCGGACGGGGAGGCACAGCCGGCACGCGGCGAGGGCGCGGCGCCACGGTGTCGCTCGTGCCGCCGCGCCCTCGCACGGTGATCGGTGGTCAGTAGCCGGTGGTCAGTGGGCAGTGGCCGGTGACCACCGGTCGCTGTCCGGTGCCCGGTGTCCGGTGATCAGTGGAAGAAGTGGCGCGTCCCGGTGAAGTACATCGTCACGCCGGCCTTCTTCGCGGCCTCGACGGCCAGCTCGTCACGGATCGAGCCGCCCGGCTGCACGATGGCCCGCACACCGGCGTCGATCAGGATCTGCGGCCCGTCGGGGAACGGGAAGAACGCGTCCGACGCGGCGAAGGAGCCGCGCGCCCGCTCCTCGCCGGCCCGCTCCACCGCGAGGCGGCACGAGTCGACGCGGTTGACCTGGCCCATGCCGACGCCGACCGAGGCGCCGTCCTTGGCGAGCAGGATCGCGTTGGACTTCACGGCCCGGCACGCCTTCCAGGCGAAGGCCAGCTCGGCCAGCTCCGCCTCGGACAGGGCCTCGCCGCTGGCCAGCGTCCAGGTCTTCGGGTCGTCGCCCTCGGCCTGCAGACGGTCGGCGACCTGGAGGAGGGCGCCGCCGTCGATGGGCTTGACCTCGACCGGGGCCGCGGGCGCCTCGGGGGCGCGCAGCACGCGGATGTTCTTCTTCCTGGTGAGGGCTTCGAGGGCGCCGTCCTCGTAGTCCGGCGCGACGATGACCTCGGTGAAGATCTCCGCGACCTGCTCGGCCATCTCCTTGGAGACCGGGCGGTTGACCGCGATCACGCCGCCGAACGCGGACAGCGGGTCGCAGGCGTGCGCCTTGCGGTGGGCCTCGGCGACGTCCGCGCCGATCGCGATGCCGCACGGGTTGGCGTGCTTGATGATCGCGACGCAGGGCTCGTCGTGGTCGTACGCGGCACGGCGGGCGGCGTCCGTGTCCGTGTAGTTGTTGTACGACATCTCCTTGCCGTGCAGCTGCTCCGCCTCGGCGAGGCCGCCGGTGCCCGCGGTGTAGAGGGCGGCGGGCTGGTGCGGGTTCTCGCCGTAGCGCAGGGTGCGCGCGCGCTCCAGGCTGGTGGCGGAGAACTCCGGGAACGGCGAGTCGTCGGCCGGCGCGTAGGCGGAGGCGAACCACGAGGAGACCGCGATGTCGTACTCGGCGGTGTGCCGGAACGCCTCGGCGGCCAGCCGCTTGCGGGCGGCGAGGTCGAAGCCGCCGTCCCGTACGGCGGTGAGGACGTCGCCGTACCGGGCCGGGCTGGTGACGACCGCGACGGACGGGTGGTTCTTGGCGGCGGCGCGGACCATGGACGGGCCGCCGATGTCGATCTGCTCGACGCACTCGTCGGGGGTGGCCCCCGAGGCGACGGTCTCGCGGAACGGGTAGAGGTTCACCACGACCAGGTCGAACGGCTCCACGCCCAGCTCGCCGAGCTGCTGCCGGTGGCTGTCCAGGCGCAGGTCGGCGAGGATGCCGGCGTGCACCTTCGGGTGCAGGGTCTTGACCCGGCCGTCCAGGCACTCGGGGAAGCCGGTGAGGTCCTCGACCTTGGTGACGGGCACGCCGGCGGCGGAGATGCGGCCAGCGGTGGACCCGGTGGAGACGAGTTCGACGCCGGCCTCGTGGAGCCCGCGGGCGAGTTCCTCGAGCCCGGTCTTGTCGTAGACGCTGACGAGCGCGCGACGGATGGCCCGCTTGTTGCTCTCGGCGGTGGCGGTCACTGGATAACTACCTTTCGTCCCTCAATGCGATAGCCGTTGCGGGCGAGCCGCCCCACGACATCGACGAGCAGCCTTCGCTCGACTTCCTTGATGCGCTCGTGCAGAGCGCTCTCGTCGTCCTCGTCCCGGATCTCCACCACGCCCTGCGCGATGATCGGCCCGGTGTCGACGCCGTCGTCGACGAAGTGGACGGTGCAGCCGGTGACCCTGGCGCCGTACGCGAGTGCGTCCCGCACGCCGTGGGCCCCCGGGAAGCTGGGGAGGAGGGCGGGGTGGGTGTTGACGAGACGCCCGCCGAACCGCGCGAGGAACTCCTTCCCCACGATCTTCATGAACCCGGCCGAGACGACGAGGTCCGGCTCGTGGGCGGCGACGGCCTCGGTGAGCGCCGCGTCCCACTCCTCCCTCGTCCCGTAGTCCTTGACCTTCCTCACGAAGGTCGGCAGTCCGGCGCGCTCGGCGCGGGCGAGGCCCTCGATGCCGTCGCGGTCGGCGCCGACGGCCACGATCTCGGCCCCGTAGGCGTCGACGCCGGTGGCGGCGATCTCGTCGAGGAGCGCCTGCAGGTTGGTGCCGGATCCGGAGACCAGCACGACGAGGCGCTTGGCTCGCTGGGCCACGGGCTTGGCGGCCACGGTGGGGGCCTTTCTCGGGGGAGCGGGTCTGGCGGTCGGTCCCCGCATTCGCCGGTTCGTGCGGACCTACGAATGCTTCGCGCCCCGGGATACGGGGGAGTCTACGAAGTGGCCGACCGCCAGCAACGATACCGGCACACCGGACGGCCCCCTCGGGACGGGGGCGCGGCCGACAGGTAGCGTCTGCGGGAAACCGGACCGGGAACGGGACCCGCGTGCCGCACGTTCACCAGTCGTGCGGCCCGTTCGCGCCCTCCGCTCCGGCGCCGCCCGTTCGTTATCGCCAAGGGGAAGACGCTCACTTGATGCCGGACCGCAGCCTGCGACTGCTCACGCTCCCCCAGCAGTCGGCGCAGCCAGACCAGCGCAGCGCCGTGTTGCTGCGGGAACGCCCCTCCACGCCGCCCGACGCCTCCTCGGACCGGAAGAGCGGCGACGAGCAGGGCGATGGCACTCCCCAGGACGACAACCCGTTCGCCCCGCCCCCGGAGGGCTCGCCGGACCAGCCCTGGCGGCCGCGGCACCCGTCGGGCGGTGACGGCTCGCAGGGCCCGCAGGGCGGCGGCGGGCGCTCCCCGTGGGGCCAGTGGAGCGACCGCCAGCCCGGCCGCTCCTCCGGCGGCTTCGGCGAGCGGCCCGGCGGCTCCGGCCCCGAGGGCCCGGGCGGCGCCGGGGGCCCGCGCTGGGACCCGATGGACCCCGCCCAGCGACGCGCCCGCTACGCCCTGCTGTGCGGCATGTGGGCCCTGTTCCTCGCGATCTTCTCCTGGTCGTACGTGGCCCTGCTGCTCGGCGTGCTCGCCCTGTACTGGGGCATCAGTTCCCTGCGCGCCAAGCCCCGCGCGGCCACCGCCCCGGACGATCCGGCCCCGGCCGCCCCGCAGGACACCCGTGCCCAGCGGACCGCCGCGATCACCGGCCTGGTCACGTCCTCCCTGGCCGTCCTCTTCGTCGCCTCGTCCTTCACCGCGCAGCTGGTCTACAACGACTACTACACGTGCCGGAACGACGCCCTGACCCACGAGGCGGAACAGACCTGCGACAAGCTGCTCCCCGAGCCTCTGCGCGACATTCTGAGCACGGACGACTGACCCGGCCCCGCCGCAGCCCGTCCGGCACGACCCCACCCCGCCCGGCGTGGACGCACCCCGCCGCCCGCCCCACCAGCCCGTCCCCGGGGCACCCCACCGGGGCGCCCCGGGACGAGGCCGTTCAGGTCTAGTGCCGCGGCAGTCGACGTTCGCCCGGTGAGGAGCGGCGTCCGGTGCGTGCTCTGGACCCCCCGGCCGGAGGCTGGGGGAGTGCCGGTCGGAAGCCCCCGTACTGGACGCACGCGGGCTTCCGACCGGTGCGGCGAGTGGGGGCATCCCCTCCGGGGGAGCGTGCCGGGCGTCGCGACGGGGCGAACGTCGCCTGCCGCGGCACTAGGCGGGGCCCCGGAGGGGCACAGCTCCCGGGGCCGGGAACGGGGGAAGGCGGCAGGGACGGAAGAAGCCCTGCGAACGGCCGAGGCGGACGGCCGAGGCGGACGGCCGCTCAGGGCCTCCGGGGCGGCTCCTCCGGCGCGTCGACGGGCAGCAGGTCGTACGCCTCTCCGCCCCCGGGCGTCCGCACCGCACCACGCCCCCACCAGCCCCCCACCGAGGGCACCCACCCCCGCGTCCTCCCCCACCACGACCCCTCGCCGACCCCGGCACGGGCACCCGCGCCCGCCCCCCGGCACAGCCACCACCGCCCCGCCACCGCCACCGGCACGGCCACCACCGCGACCCACGCCACCGTCGCACCCCCGGCCTGCCACCACACCGGCCCGAACCGCGCCAGCCCCGCACCCCCGAGCGGTCCACCCGCCCACGCGGCCAGCACGGCGACCATCACCCCGCACAACAGCGCGGCCACCCAGGCCGCGCCCACGGTCCGCCGCACGGCCCACGGCTCACCGGCCTCCTCGTCCCCCGCACCCCCGCCGCTCCCCCCGGCCTTCTCCCGGCCGCCCGTCCCCGTCGTGGCGAACCTCGCCGTACCGAACCCCACCGTGACGAACTGCGCCGTGGCGAACCCCACCGCCCCGCCCCCCGCCGCGGCGACCCGCGCCGTGAACCACCCCACGACCGCCCCCGCCGCCAGCGGCACCACCCCCGCCGCCCAGTGCAGCGGCGTACCGGCCCCCGCCTCCGGCACCGCCGCCAGCAGCGGGAACGGCGGCAGCAGCGGAGCCGGTGCGGTGGACAGGGGCCCCACCACATGCCCGGTGCCGAGCACGAAGCCCGGCCCGAGGCCGTACACCGCCGCCCAGACGGCCGCGTTCGGCACCAGCGTCAGACAGAGCAGCAGCACGGCGAACTGCCCCGACCACCCCTCGCTCAGCCGCTGGAACGCCCCGCGGGCGGCGCCGCCGTGCCACACCAGGGAGACCGCGAGCAGCAGCGCCCCGCCCCCGACGAGCGCCGCCACCCCCGCGGCCGCGGCGCGCGTCGCGACACCCAGGCGGGCGTCCGGTTCCACGAGCAGGTCCCGCAGGTTCCGGGGCAGCACGCGCAGCGCCCGCCCCACCGGCCCGCCGGGGCGGCCGAACGCCGTCCACGCGCCCGCGCCCGCCGCCGCCATGGTGACCAGCGGCAGGCACACCGCGGCCCGGAGCGGGGAGGGCCGCAGTTCCCCGCCCGCCGTGTACAGCACGACGGGCGCGGCGACGGAGAGGTAGCCCACGACGACCCCCGCCCAGGCGAGGCGCGCGGAGAGAGGGTGGGGCCCCGCGTCCCGCCCCCCGGCGCCGCCCAGGCGCACACCGACGCCCGCCTTCACGCCCGCGCCCACGGCCACCCCCACACCGTCCCCGGGGTCCGTGGCGTCCCGTGCCGCCCGGTGCACCAGCCACACGGGCGGTGCGAGCAGCAGCAGCGGGGTGACACCCACGGGCGCGGGAACGCCGGAGAGCGTGTCGGTGCGGATCAGCTCGACGCCGTGCGCCAGCACCCACAGCGCCGCGGCGACGTGCAGGGTGTCGTCGGGCCCGTGGTCGGGGTACGGCGAACCGATCCACAGCAGGGTGACGAGCACGGCGACCGCGGCCAGCCCCAGGGCCGCCGCGAACACACCGCCCAGGAGGCCGGCGGCCATCCCGGGCGCCCGGTCGTGCCACCGGGCGCGGAGCAGGGACAACGGGGCTCGGCGAGCGGTCGTCTGGATCACGCCCGCCATGCTCCCAACGACACGCGCTTTCGCGACGTAACGGGCGAAGCTCCGTTGTGTCGCTCAATATATGTTTATGTACTTTTTCGTACGAAGGGGTGTCCTGTGAAACGGAGCCCCGCACCCCCGCTCCCTCCTCCCCCGGTGCGCCGACAGCTGCGCGAGGCCGCCGCGCTGACGCAGGATCAGCTCGCCGCGCGGGTGGGCGTCACCCGCGAGACGGTCGGTGCGTGGGAGAGCGGCCGCGAGACTCCACGCGGCCGCAGAGGGACGGCGTACGCGAAGCTGCTGGGCGTCCTGGCCGACGAGGCGGCGGCCCGGCGGCCGGAGCCCGGTCCGGCGGCGCCGCCCGCCTTGACGCCCGCTCAGGCCTTCGACGCGCTGTACGAGTTCGGCGCCCCCGCCCTCGTACGCCAGACGTACCTGCTGACCGGCCGCCGCGAGCTGGCGCGCGAGTCGGTGGAGAGGGCCTTCCAACGCGCCTGGGAGCTCTGGCCCGAGGTGGCCCGTGACCGGGATCCGGTGGGCTGGGTGCGGGCGACGGCGCACGAGTACGCCCTCTCGCCCTGGCACCGGTTCCGGCGGCGCCACCGGCAGCCGGAGCCGCCGCCCGCCGATCCCGGCGACCGCACCCTGCTGAACGTCCTGCTGAGGCTCCCCCCGCCGCACCGCCGCACGCTCCTGCTGTACGACGGCGTCGGCCTCGGCCTGCCCGAGACGGCCGCGGAGACGGAGGCGAGCACCCCGGCGGCGGCCGGCCGACTGCTGCGCGCCCGTGAGGCCGTCGCCGACCGGCTGCCCGAGCTGGGCGACCCGCAGGTGCTGCACCGGCGGCTGGCCGAGCTGGCGTCCACCGAGCGGCTGCGGGCGTCCCGGCCGCAGACGGTGCGGGCGGGCAGCGAACGCCGGGCGCGGCTCTGGACGCGGGCGGCGATCGCCTTCACGGCCGCCCTGATCGGGACCACGGCCCTGACACTGCGCACCGCTCCCACGCACTACGAACCGCCCGTGCCCCCGGGGCAGGCGATCCACGGCGTGCCACCCCGGGTGGCACCGGGCGCGCTGTCGGACGAGGAGCTGAGGCTGCGCCAGAAGCTTCGGGACCAGCTGCAGGACGGGCCGGAGAGACTGGTGCCCCGGCCGGGGTGAGCGGGGCCCGCCGGAACGCCGAGTGGGCCCGCCCCCGTGCGGGGGCGGGCCCACTCGTGTGGCGCGGTGGCTCAGCCGGCGAGGATCTCGCGAGCGAGCTCGGCGGTCTCGGTCGGCGTCTTGCCGACCTTGACGCCGGCGGCCTCCAGGGCTTCCTTCTTGGCCTGTGCGGTGCCGGAAGAACCGGAGACGATGGCGCCGGCGTGGCCCATGGTCTTGCCCTCGGGCGCGGTGAAGCCCGCGACGTAGCCGACGACCGGCTTGGTCACGTTCTTCGCGATGAAGTCCGCGGCCCGCTCCTCGGCGTCGCCGCCGATCTCGCCGATCATGACGATCAGCTCGGTCTCGGGGTCGGCCTCGAACGCGGCGAGCGCGTCGATGTGCGTGGTGCCGATGATCGGGTCGCCACCGATGCCGACGGCGGTCGAGAAGCCGATGTCACGCAGCTCGTACATCATCTGGTACGTCAGCGTGCCGGACTTCGAGACCAGGCCGATGCGGCCCGGCTTGGTGATGTCACCCGGGATGATGCCGACGTTCGACTGACCCGGGGTGATGATGCCGGGGCAGTTCGGGCCGATGATCCGGGTCTTGTTGCCCTTCTTGCCGGCGTACGCCCAGAAGGCGGCCGAGTCGTGCACGGCGATGCCCTCGGTGATCACGACGGCCAGCGGGATCTCGGCGTCGATGGCCTCGACGACCGCGTCCTTGGTGAACTTCTCCGGCACGAAGATGACGGAGACGTCGGCGCCGGTCTTCTCGATGGCCTCCTTGACGGTGCCGAAGACCGGTACCTCGGTGCCGTCGAAGTCCACGGACTGACCCGCCTTGCGCGGGTTGACGCCGCCCACGACGTTGGTGCCGTCGCCGAGCATGAGCTTGGTGTGCTTCATGCCGGTGGCGCCGGTCATGCCCTGGACGATGACCTTGCTGTCCTTGTTGAGCCAGATAGCCATGGTGTGTTGGTGTCCTCGTCCTGAGTGCTTACTTGGCGGCGTGGGCCAGCTCGGCGGCCTTGTCGGCCGCGCCGTCCATGGTGTCGACGCGCTGGACCAGCGGGTGGTTGGCGTCGGTGAGGATCTTGCGGCCCAGCTCGGCGTTGTTGCCGTCGAGGCGGACGACGAGCGGCTTCTCGACCTTCTCGCCGCGGTCCTCCAGGAGCTTCAGCGCCTGGACGATGCCGTTGGCGACCTCGTCGCAGGCGGTGATGCCGCCGAAGACGTTGACGAAGACGGACTTGACGTCCGGGTCGCCGAGGATGATCTCCAGGCCGTTCGCCATGACCTGGGCGGAGGCACCGCCACCGATGTCCAGGAAGTTGGCGGGCTTCACGTTGCCGTGCTTCTCACCGGCGTAGGCGACGACGTCCAGGGTGCTCATGACGAGACCCGCGCCGTTGCCGATGATGCCGACCTCGCCGTCGAGCTTGACGTAGTTGAGGTTCTTCTCCTTGGCGGCGGCCTCGAGCGGGTTGGCCGCGGCCTTGTCGTGGAGGGCCTCGAAGTCGGGGTGACGGAACTCGGCGTTGTCGTCCAGCGACACCTTGCCGTCCAGGGCGATGACGTCACCGGAGGCGACCTTGGCCAGCGGGTTGACCTCGACCAGGAGGGCGTCCTCCTTGATGAAGGTGTCCCACAGCTTGACCAGGACGTCGGCGACCTTGTCGGCGACCTCGGCCGGGAACTTCGCGGCCGCGACGATCTCGCGCGCCTTCTCGGGCGTCACGCCGTCGATCGCGTCGATCGGGGTCTTGGCGACGGCCTCCGGACGGGTGGCCGCCACCTCCTCGATCTCCATGCCGCCCTCGACGGACGCGATGGAGAGGAAGGTGCGGTTGGCACGGTCGAGGAGGAAGGAGACGTAGTACTCCTCGACGATCTCGGGGGCGGTCTCGGCGATCATCACCTTGTGGACCGTGTGGCCCTTGATGTCCATGCCGAGGATGTCCGTCGCGCGGGCGACGGCCTCGTCCGGGGTGGCCGCCAGCTTCACGCCACCGGCCTTGCCGCGGCCACCGACCTTCACCTGAGCCTTGACGACGGACTTGCCGCCCAGACGCTCGGTGATCTCGCGCGCCGCCTCAGGCGTGTCGATGACTTCACCGGCCAGCACCGGTACATCGTGCTTGGCGAAGAGGTCCCTCGCCTGGTACTCGAACAGGTCCACGCGCTTCCGTCCCTATCAGTGATCTCGCGGTTCGTTGGATGCGTGGGCGTGCCGCGAAGGGCAACGTGACGTCCGCTGTGTCACAAGGGGGGCGCACACGGTGACCGAGCGCGCGGCATGTCCGTCTCGCAGGTTATCGCCGCATGCGGGGGGTCTCTAAATCGCGGGTCACACCTGAGCGGTGATACCTGTCACATGATGCCGCCCTCACTGGCACGGGGTGCCTGGCGTGAGGGGGTGGGCGGGGGCGGGCGGGGACGACGGAGACCGGGCGCGGGGCGCTGCGCGGCGGGCGGGAGCGGGTGACGGGTGAGGGACCTCACCGGGTTGGGGTTGGCCCGGTGAGGTCCGTCGTGCTCCTCCGGAGGGCCGCGCGGGGCGGCTCCTGCGGAGGGTGGGCCGGCCGGTCCCCATCCCCAATGGGGATCGGCCGGTACCGTCCGCGGGGTTTCGCCCGGACGGAGACCGACGGCTTTCGGCCGTCCGTCCGGGGTCTTGGGGCCCCGCGGAGTCCTGGAGTCCTTTTCGTTCGCCCAGTCCGCCCGGCGCCGTCACCCCGGTCGCCCACGGACCGCGCTGCGCCGCTGGTGGCACGGGACGGTCCGGGTCGGGCGCGGATCGAGTCGGGGGCGGATCGAGTCGGGGGCGGGACGGGGCAGAGGTCGCGCAGGGGCCCGTCCGGTACTTCCCCGGCGGCTTCCGTACAAAGAGGCGGGAGAGGCGGAGGTGTCCCGGAGGACGGGCAGACCTGTCTGCGACCTGCGCGGCAGGACCGCGACGGAGGGCGCTTGTCCTAGGCGGGGGAGACGGGAATGTCCCGGTACCGCTCTTGGGGCTCGGGCACGTCGGCGTCCGCGACGTCGCCGGGCACGAGCCGGAACGGCACCTGGTGGTGCGGGGCGATCGCGTGGGCGTCGCCATGGCGCGGTGTACCGCCGTCGGCGCCCGCGCCGGTCCCCAGCACTCCGTCGGCATCCCCGGTGGGTGCCCGGTGGACGGGGGCGTGGGCGGGAGGCCCTGCGAGGACAGCACGGGCGTCACCGCGCGCCGCGAGACGCGCCCCGCCGTCCCCGCCGTCCCCGCCGTCCCCGCCGTCCCCGCCGAGCCTCGGCCCGTACGCGGTGGTCGTCGCGTACGCCGGACCGGCGGACGCGGGGCCGCCGGAGGCTGCCGGGGTGCCGGTGGTGCGGGTCTCGGTGGTGCGGGTCTCGGTGGCGTCGGTGTCGGCGTCCCGAGCGATCGGCAGTGCGGTCGCGGGGACCGGCGCCTGGCCGTCCGGGTGCAGCCGAACCGGCGGTCCGGGCAGGCCGGGCAGGCCGGGCAGGCCGGGCAGGCCG
Organism: Streptomyces sp. NPDC093586; assembly: GCF_044764905.1. Taxonomy (NCBI): domain Bacteria; kingdom Bacillati; phylum Actinomycetota; class Actinomycetes; order Kitasatosporales; family Streptomycetaceae; genus Streptomyces; species Streptomyces sp. NPDC093586. The sequence continues at coordinate 51,023 of NZ_JBIWJA010000002.1, forward strand.
GAAACGTCCGGCAGCGTCGACGGCGGCGACGGGGGCTCCGCGGGCAGGGCGGGCGACGGTGGCAGCGCCTCCGACGGTGGCATCTCCGCCCGCACGGCCGCCCCGAGCTCCTCGGTCACCGCTCCCACCACGTCACCGACCGGCCGCACGATCTGGTCCGTCACGGCGCGGACGACGTGACCGGTCACCGGGCGGGGGTCGTCCGGAACCGCCGGACCGGCGGCCCGCCCGGGCCGGGAGTCCGCTGCGGCGGGGACCGCCCCGGCGGCGGGGGACGCCTGCGCGCGTTCCACCGGAACGACGTCCAGGACCCTGCCGACCGCGTCCGGCACCGACGGCACTCCCTCGGCCGCCCGCGCCCGCTCCCCGCAGAGCACACCGAGCACGAACACTCCGCCCACCAGCAGCACCAGTCGCAGTGCACGCCACCCGGCCGCCGCGCGCATCACGCGCAGAGCGGCACCGGGCAGGACTGCTGACGACATCGAGGGGGGAGATTCCTCCCGTGCGGCGGAACGGACGCGCGATCCTCGCACGGGACTCCGGAGGTTGCGCAAGCCCTCCGTTACCGATGGGTAGTCATGTCCGTTTTGCTGTACGGGAACGGGCCGCCGCGCATCAATAAATCGTCACCCGGCGTCGGGTATCGGCAGTGGCCGCTTCTCGAGCGCCGCCGCCATCACCTCCGGGAAGAGATCCGGCGTGCAGGCGAAGGCCGGCGTGCCCAGCGCGGCGAGCGCCGCCGCGTGCTCCCGGTCGTACGCGGGCGCCCCCTCGTCGGACAGGGCCAACAGCGTCACGAACTGCACCCCCGCCGCCTTCATCGCCGCCACCCGCTTGAGCATCTCGTTCCGTATGCCTCCCTCGTACAGGTCGCTGATCAGCACGACCACCGTCTCCGCGGGCCGGGTGATCTGCGACTGGCAGTAGGCCAGCGCCCGGTTGATGTCCGTCCCGCCGCCCAGCTGTACGCCGAAGAGCACGTCCACCGGATCGTCGAGCTGGTCGGTGAGGTCGACGACGGCCGTGTCGAAGACGACCAGCCGGGTGTCGATCGACCGCATGGAGGCCAGTACCGCCCCGAACACGGAGGCGTGGACGACGGACTCCGCCATCGACCCCGACTGGTCGATGCAGAGGACGACCTCCTTCTTCACCGACCGCGACGCCCGCCCGTAGCCGATGAGCCGCTCCGGCACCACGGTCCGGTGTTCGGGCAGGTAGTGCTTGAGGTTGGCCGCGATCGTGCGGTTCCAGTCGATGTCGTGGTGGCGGGGCCGGCCGACCCGCGCGCTGCGGTCGAGGGCTCCGGTGAGGGTGGCCCGGGTGCGGGTGGCGAGCCGCTTCTCCAGGTCTTCGACGACCTTGCGGACGACGGCCCGTGCCGTCTCCTTCGTCGTCTCCGGCATCGCCTTGTGCAGGGACAGCAGCGTGCCGACGAGGTGGACGTCGGCCTCCACGGCCTGGAGCATCTCCGGCTCCAGCAGCAGGGAGGCGAGGCCCAGCCGGTCGATGGCGTCCCGCTGCATGACCTGCACGACGGAGGACGGGAAGTAGGTCCGGATGTCCCCCAGCCAGCGCGCCACGGACGGCGCCGAGGCACCGAGCCCCGCCGAACGGTCCCGCCGCGCCCCCGGTCCGCCGCTCTTCCCGTAGAGCGCGGCGAGCGCCCCGTCCATCGCGGCGTCCCGTCCGGACAGCGCGCACCCGGTGCCGTCGGCCGTGTCGCCGCCGAGCACGAGCCGCCACCGTCGCAGCCGCTCCCCCGCCGTGTCCGTGTCCGTGCGCACGGTCGTCATGCGTCCACCCCCACGAGGTCGTTGTCGTCCGCGTCCAGGCCGAGCAGGAGCCGGACCACCGGCAGCACGGCGTCGGCGCGTGCGGTGTCGAGCCCGGTGCCGAAGCCGGGCGCGGCCGGGCCGGCCGTCGTCACGGCACCGCGCCCCTGCGGTCCGCGCCGGACCAGCTCGCCGAGGGTGCGGCGCACCCCTGGTTCGTAGGCCGAGAAGGTGCGTCGCAGCAGCGGCAGCACGTCCGTGAACGCGTCCGCCGGTACGCCGGTCAGCCAGGCGTCGACCAGGGCGAGCAGCCGCTCGTCGTGGACGAGGAGCATCCCGCCACCGGAGCCGCCTCCGACGAAGCCCTCGATCCAGGCCGCCGCGTCCGCCGGTGGTGTCCCCGGTGAGAGGACGAGCGCCATGAGCCGCGCCGTCTCGTCCGCCGCGAGCACACCGTCGTCCAGCAGGAGCCGCACGGCGCGGCCCCGGACGACGCCGGCCACGGTGTCCCGCGTGGACAGTGCCCGCAGCACGGCCTGCCAACGGGGCCGCAGGCCGCCGTGGCCGGGCGCGGGGTCGTCGCCGAGCAGGCCCACCGCCCCGTGCACGGCGTCCACGTGGCGCCGCATCTCCTCGGCGGCGTCGGCGTCCAGCGCGGCACAGGCCGTGGGGAGGCCGACGAAGATCCGCTCGGCGAGACCCGCGGCGACGGTGGCCAGCGCGCCGGTGTCGGTGCCGCGCACGTCGCCGTAGCGCAGCGCGCGGACGAGGGCGGGCAGTGCCTGGGCGAGGTGGCCGACGTCCGTGTCGAGCGCCGCCCGGTCGGTGAGGACCCGCATGACCGTGGGGAGCGCGTCCGGCAGTCCGGCGGGCAGGCAGCGCTCGGCGAGCGCGGTGACCTCGGCGAGCCCTCGGGCGGTGAGGGCGTCCGCCTCGGCCTTGGCGGTCGCGGCGTCGAGCACCGTCGTGCCCCACACCCCGGCCTCGGCGACCCGCACGGACAGCTCGGGCTCCCAGCGCAGCCGCCAGGTCTCCCGGAACGTGCCCGTGCCGCCCCGCGAGCCGGCCGGCTCGCCCCATCCGATGCCGAGCAGTCGCAGCCTGTGCAGCAGTCTGCTGCGGCCCGCGTCGGTCTCCTTGCGCAGGTCGAGCTCCAGTTCCCGCTCCCGCGCCTCCGGTTTGAGCCGCAGCCGTCGCTGGGTCCGCGCGAGGTCGCGCTGCAACGGCACCGCGGGCGCCCCCGCCGGCACCTCCCCCAGCACGTCCCCGACGACCAGCCGGTCGTGCACCAGGGCCAGCGGCACGTCCGAGCCCTCGCACATCACCGCCCGTACGGCGTCCGTCGTCTCGCTCAGCCCGGGCAGCGGACGGCCGCGCATCACCGCGAGGGTCTCGGCCAGCCGTACCGCCTCGATGACGTGGGCCGGGGAGACGGTCCGGTCCTCCTCCCGCAGCAGTCCGGCCACCTTGGTCAGCCAGCGTTCGACGGGGCGGTCCGGGGCGCTGAACAGGTGCCCGTACCAACCGGGCGAGTCGATGCCCGCCCCGTACCCGCCGGCCCGGGACAGCCTGCGATGGGTCCAGGGCACCCAGGTCATGTCCACCTTGGTCCTGGGCAGCCCCTTCAGCAGGGCCCGGTCGGCGGCGACGGTGGTCCTGCGGCGCAGCGCGGGCACGTGCCAGGCCCCGCACACCACGGCCACGCCCGCCTCGAACTCGCGTTGCGCGGCCCGCACCTGGAGCCGCATGTACGCCTCGCGGACGAGGTCCCGGTCGCGCCCGCCGTCCCGCTCCGTCTCCCGCAGCGCCCCCATCGCCTCTTCCAGCGCGGTGAACGGCGCGAGCGCGTCCCCCTCCGCGGCGCTCCGGTGCTCGACGACGTCCTCCCACCACCGCTCCGGATCGTCGTGGCCGGCGGCCTGCGCGAGCACCGCCAGCGGGTCGGCCCGCACGTCGGAGCCGGCATCCGGCCCGTGTCCCTCCCCCGGGCCGGCCTCCCCCTCGCCCCCCGTCTCCGGGCCGGGCTCCCCCTCCTCCGGACCCGTGTCCGGTGTTTCGCCCCCCGGGGTGTCCCACGCCAGCGTGTGGGTGGCCGGGAGGTCGATGAAGCGGGCCGGTACGTCGTGTTCCAGGGCCCAGCGGACGGCCACCCACTCCGGGGAGAACTCGGCCAGCGGCCAGAACACCGAGCGGCCCGGTTCGTCCACGGCATGGGCGAGCAGAGCGACCGGAGGCCTCATGTCCTCGTCGGCGGCCAGCGGAATGAGGGCGTCGGCCTCGGGCGGTCCCTCGATCAGCACGGCCCCAGGCCGGGCCGCCTCCAGCGCCGCCCGGACCGCCCGCGCCGACCCGGGCCCGTGATGGCGTACGCCGAGCAGCAGCGGTCCGTCCCCGGGCTTCCACCCGGTCTCCCGGTCAGCGACCGTCATGCCGTCCCCCCTCGCCTCCGGGACCAGGTCGAGTCCCCGTCGTCCCCCGTCGGGCCGGTCCCCGGAAGGGCCGACCGCGTCCGCACGCCGTTCACGCGCTCACCTCCCGGCAGGCGCGGTAGAAGTCCTTCCAGCCGTCGCGTTCGCGGACGACGGTCTCCAGATATTCCTGCCAGATGACGCGGTCGGCCGCCGGGTCGCGGACGACGGCGCCGAGGATGCCTGCGGCGATGTCACCGGAGCGCAGCACTCCGTCGCCGAAGTGGGCGGCCAGCGCGAGGCCGCCGGTGACGACGGAGATGGCCTCGGCCGTCGACAGGGTGCCGCTGGGCGACTTCAGTCTGGTGCGCCCGTCGGCCGTCACCCCGTCGCGCAGCTCGCGGAAGACGGTGACGACCCGCCGGATCTCGTCGATGCCGTCGGGCGCGGCCGGCAGGTCGAGGGACCGGCCGATCTGGTCGACGCGGCGCGCGACGATGTCGACCTCCGCCTCGGCGCTCTCGGGCAGCGGCAGCACCACCGTGTTGAAGCGGCGGCGCAGGGCGCTGGACAGGTCGTTGACCCCGCGGTCGCGGTCGTTGGCGGTGGCGATCAGGTTGAAGCCGCGGACCGCCTGCACCTCCTGGCCCAGCTCCGGTACCGGCAGGGTCTTCTCCGACAGGATGGTGATGAGCGTGTCCTGCACATCGGCCGGAATACGGGTCAGTTCCTCCACGCGGGCGGTCATCCCCTCGGCCATGGCCCGCATGACCGGGCTGGGCACCAGGGCGTCGCGGCTGGGGCCGTGGGCGAGCAACTGCGCGTAGTTCCAGCCGTAGCGGATGGCCTCCTCGGGGGTGCCGGCGGTGCCCTGCACCAGCAGGGTCGAGTCGCCGCTGACGGCGGCGGCCAGGTGCTCGGACACCCACGTCTTCGCCGTTCCGGGCACACCGAGCAGGAGCAGCGCGCGGTCGGTGGCCAGGGTGGTGACGGCGACCTCGACGATACGGCGCGGCCCCACGTACTTCGGGGTGATCACCGTGCCGTCGGGCAGGGTGCCGCCGAGCAGGTAGGTGGCGACGGCCCACGGCGACAGCTTCCAGCGGGCCGGGCGCGGGCGGTCGTCCTGCGCGGCCAGGGCGGCGAGCTCGGCCGCGAAGGCGTGCTCGGCGTGCGGCCGCAACGCCTCGGCGGCGGCCCCGTCCCGGGTCGGATCGACGGACGTCGGTTCTACGGACACAGTCATGGCGAGTCCCCCTCCAGCTCGGCCGGTTCGGTCTGGCACCAACCGTGCACCACACCACTGACAATCGCTCTGACCTGCACAAATGGCCCGGCGGGTGCTGTCGCGAGGCCGATTGTCAGTGGCACGTTCTACCTTCGGGGACATGACTCAGCAGGGGGTGCGCTGGACCGCGGACCAGGTGCTGGCACTGGCACCTGACGCCGCGTCGCGCAAAGCGGGCAGCAAACTCGGCGCGGCCGGTCCGTGGTCCGGGACGGGATGTACCGACGAGGGGACGGTGTGGGGGCTGTGCAAGGGCAGCGGCAGCACGCCGTACCGGACGGCCGTCGACGTCGCGGACGTGTCCGGGCCGGCGTACACATGCAGTTGTCCGAGCCGGAAGTTCCCGTGCAAGCACGCGCTCGGACTGCTGCTCCTGTGGGCGGGCGACGTGAGCGCGGTGCCGCGGGCCGAGGCGCCGGACTGGGCGGAGCGGTGGATCGCGGGCAGACGCGAGCGGGCGAAGGAGAAGGATGCGGGGGGCGCGGGGGGCTCCTCCGGTTCCGCGGGCGGGACCGCTGATCCCGAGGCGGCGCGGCGGCGGGCGGAGCGCCGGGCCGAGCGGATCACCGCGGGCGCGACGGAGCTGGAGCAGCGCCTGGCGGACCTGCTGCGCGACGGCCTGGCCGGTGCGGAACAGACCGGGTACGCGTTGTGGGAGGAGACCGCGGCCCGCATGGTCGACGCCCAGGCACCCGGACTGGCCTCCCGGGCGCGCGAGTTGGGCGCCCTGCCGTCGTCGGGTCCCGGCTGGCCGGTGCGGCTGCTGGAGGAGTGCGCGCTGCTCCACCTCCTCGACCAGGCCTGGCTGCGCCGCGAGCGGCTTCCGGACGCACTGGCGGCGACGGTCCGTTCCCGCGTCGGCCTGCCCGCACCGGCGGACGGCCCGCCGGTACGGGACCGATGGCTGGTCCTCGCCCAGTACGACACGGCGGACGCGCGGCTGACGACCCGACGCGTGTGGCTGTACGGCACCGAGTCGGACCGCACCGCGCTGCTCCTCTCCTACGGGGCCGCCGGCCGGGCCCCGGAGCTCGCGCTTCCGGTGGGCCTGACGCTGGAGGCGGAGGTGTCCTCCTACCCGGGCGCGGGTCAGCGACGGGTGGCTCTCGGCAAGCAGTTCGCACCGCCCGCGCGGACGGAGGCACGCCCGCCGGGAGTGACGGCCTCCCGGGCGGCCGCCCGTTACGGCGAGGCCCTCGGCGACGACCCGTGGCTGGAGTCGGTCCCGGTGACCCTGGACAGGGTCGTGCCCGTACCGGACGGTGACTCCTGGCAGCTGGCGGACGCCGACGAGGACACGGCGCTGCCCCTCACCCCGGCGGCCCGCAACCGCCCCGGCCTGTGGCGCCTCGTCTCCCTGGCGGGCGGCAGGCCGGTCACGGTCTTCGGCGAATGCGGCCACCGGGGCTTCACCCCCCTGACGGCCTGGCCCGACGGTCCGGGACCGGCGGTTTCGCTGTGCTGACCCACCCCGCGGAAGGGAACCACATGACCAGGACGCCCGCTCCCCAGGCGCCCCCGTCGGGCGACTGGGAGGAACTCGTCACCTCGGCGCTGCTCGGCACGCAGCGACGCACTCCTCGGGGCTGCGAGCCCGGCCGGGACGCACCGGCGGCACTGCTGGACGCCGCGGCCGTGGAAACCGTCCGCAGACGCGCCGGACTGACCCCGGCCCGTGCGGCCCGGCGTCCGGAGCCGGCCCCCGACGACGACCGTCCGCCACTGCCGGCCGCGGCCGCCCGCCGGCTCACGATGCTCCTCGCCGACCGCCCCGGAACGGCGGGCGGCGGGCGCAGAGGCACGGCACCCGATCTGATGGAGCTGCTGCCCCAGTGGCTGGCGACGGCGAACGCCCGCGGTTTCGCGGCCCCGCCCGAGGTGCTTCCGGCACTGCTGGACGCCGCCCGGGGGCGCACGGACCTGCGCCCGGCGGCGCTGGCCTTCGCGGGCCCGCGCGCCCTGTGGCTGGCCCGGCTGAACCCGGACTGGCGGTTCGCCCTGCGCGCGACGCCGGGCGGCGGCACCACGCTGCCCGGTCCCGAGGCCACCGGGCAGGTGCGCCGGTTGTGGCAGGAGGGTCTGTTCGCCGAGCGCGTCGCTCTGCTGGCGTCCCTGCGCTCCCGCGATCCGGCCGCCGCCCGCGAACTGCTCGCCTCGACCTGGGCGACGGAACGGGCCGAGGACCGGCTGATGTTCCTCGACTCCCTGCGGACAGGGCTGACGCCGGCGGACGAGCCGTTCCTGGAACAGGCGCTGGCCGACCGCAGCCGCAACGTACGGGCGACGGCGGCGGAGCTGCTGTCGGCGCTGCCGGACTCGGCGCTGGCCGCGCGGATGGCGGCGCGGGCCCTGACGTGCGTGTCGCTGGACCGCGCCCAGGACCCTCCGGTGATCACCGTGGAGGCGCCGCACGAGTGCGACGCGGGCATGGAGCGGGACGGGATCGTGCCCAAGCCGCCCGCGGGCCGGGGCGAGCGGTCCTGGTGGTTCGGCCAACTGGTGGAGACGGCGCCCCTCGGGACCTGGCCGGCCCGGCTGGGCGGACGCACACCGGAGGAGATCGTCGCGCTGCCCGTGACGGACGACTGGCAGGGCGAGCTGCACGCGGCCTGGTGCCGGGCGGCGGTCAGGCAGCGGAACGCCGCATGGGCGAGGGCGCTGCTGGGAGCGCCCACGGCACCGGAGGCGGGTGGTCCCGGCGCGGTGTCCCTGGCCGAGCGGGCCAAGCTGCTCGGCACGCTCGACGGGGGCGAACGGGCCGAGTGGGTCGCGGGGTTCATCGCGACGCACGGTCTGTCCGAGGCGTTCCAGCTGCTCGGCATGTGCGGGGTGCCGTGGGCTCCGCCGCTCGGACGGGCGGTGGTCGACGCGCTCAACATCGCCCGGGACGCGGGGAGTTACCCCTGGAGCTTCAGCGGTGTGATGGGGCTGGCCGAGCGCTGCCTCGACCCCTGCGAGGCCGGCCGCCTGGACGGGCTGCTGGCGGTACCGGACGAACCGGAGGACGCGTCGCCGGGTGCGGGCGGGTACTGGGCGGAGGCGTTCCAACGGCTGGTCACGACGCTGCGGCTGCGTGCGGTGATGGCCGAGGAGCTGGGGGCGGCGTAGGGGTGCGCCGACGCCGGGGAGGGGGCAACCGCGCGGACACAAGGACCGGCACGCCTGTCGGCTCCACGGCCCGGGGCGAGGCACGACCCGGCGCCGCGGCCCGGGGGCGGTGCAGCAGACCCTCGGCCAAGCCACCCCGACGCGCCGTCACCTCACCGCACCCCCCGGCGTCGCCCTCCGGGACGTGCGCCGGGGCGCCGGATGCACACGGGCGCCCGCGCAGGCCGCCGCGCCCACCCACAGACCGCCGTACCCACCGCACCGGCGCAAGCCGCGCCGTACCCGCCGCACCGGCGGAGTCCGCCGTAACCGCCCCGCCGACGGGCGAAGAGGTTACGCCTCCGCCGGCTGCCGTACGTGCGCCCGCACCCAGTCCACGATCGACGCCGTCGTCGCACCGGGGGTGAAGATCTCCGCGACGCCCTTCTCCTTCAGCGGGGCGATGTCCGCCTCGGGGATGATCCCGCCGCCGAAGACCAGGATGTCCGCCGCGTCCCGCTCCCGGAGCAGGTCGATCACGGCGGCGAAGAGCGTGTTGTGCGCACCGGAGAGGATGGACAGCCCGATCGCGTCGGCGTCCTCCTGGATCGCGGTGTCCACGATCTGCTCGGGTGTCTGGTGGAGCCCGGTGTAGATGACCTCCATACCGGCGTCGCGCAGGGCCCGCGCGATCACCTTGGCCCCGCGATCGTGGCCGTCGAGCCCCGGCTTGGCCACCACCACGCGGATCGGACCGGCTGCCACACCCATCACTGCCTCCATGAAGCGACTACATCCATCCGTACCGACAAGTACCGCACACATCGCCCACACCCGTACCCGTTCCGCACCAAGTGTGCGAAGTGCACGCCTCCGCGGTACAGGCATCCCGCACCACGCCGTCCGGGGGAAGTGAACGAACGTTATCGCCAGCATCCCGTAACCGGCAGTTTCGCGGTGGAGACAGAGGGGGAAATCACACAGAGGGACATGGTCGCCGCGCACCGGAGTCGCAGGGTCCGCGGCGGGAACACGCGCAGGGAGAACCGCAGCGAGGACAGGGCAGCCGCGGGCCTCGTCGCCGTCCGAAACGGCATCAGAGGGCACAGAGCCCACCGCACTGGCACACTGTTTACACAAACCTCGCAAACACCACGCAGCACCGGTGTCACGGCTCTCCACGAGGGCACACGGGGACAGAGGCGTTCCTCCGCGTGCCGACAGGAGGTCGGCCCATGAAGGTCACGACGGCAGCACTGCCCCTTCTCCCGCTCTGTCAGCGACTCCTGCCCTCCCTCCCGGCACTTCCGGCACTTCCGGCGGTCCCCACCCTGTCGGGACTCGCGGCTCTCCCGGGAATGTCAGCCCTCACCGGCTTCTCGGGCCTGTCCGGCATGACCGGCCTGTCCACCCTGTCCGCCCTGTCCGGCCTTCCCGGCAAGGTGACGGGGCTCTCCATGACCCTCCTGAAGGCCACCGCCCTGGAGGCCGCGATCCTCGCCGGGCACGTCCTCCTCTACCCCTCCGGCATCGTCCAGGAGCGCCGCTGCGTCTCCGAGCCGCCCCGGGCGGGCTCCCCGGGCCCGGAGTCCGCCTCCGTGCCCACCGCGCAGCTGCCGGCCCGCACCAGCCCGCCGGTCGTCCTGCTGCACGGTTTCATCGACAACCGCTCGGTCTTCCTCCTCCTCCGCCGCAGCCTGGCCCAGCACGGCAGGCACCGGGTGGAGTCGCTGAACTACTCACCGCTGACCTGCGACATACGCTGCGCGGCCGAGCTGCTCGGCCGGCACATCGAGGAGATCTGCGAGCGCACGGGCAGTGACCGCGTCGACGTGGTCGGGCACAGCCTCGGCGGCCTGATCGCCCGGTACTACGTGCAGCGTCTCGGCGGCGACCTCCGCGTCCGGACGCTCGTGACGCTCGGTACCCCGCACGCGGGCACCCGGGTGGTGCCACTGGCCAACGCCCACCCGATCGTGCGCCAGATGCGCCCCGGTTCGGCGGTGCTGGAGGAGCTGGCCCTGCCCGCGCCCGGCTGCCGTACGCGGTTCGTCAGCTTCTGGAGCGATCTGGACCGTGTGATGGACCCGCTGGAGACGGCCTGCCTCGACCATCCCGACCTGACCGTCCAGAACGTCCGGGTGAGTGGTATCGGCCACCTCGCCCTGCCCGTGCACCCCGCCGTGGCCACCGGCGTGCGGCAGGCCCTCGACACGCCCGGTCCGGAATCGGGCACGGCGACCGGTGGTCGCCCCGGCGGACTGACCGTCGCCTGAGACCGGCACTCTCACCCGATCGGCCGCAGACAGGCCTTCCCGGAGCAGCCGCCAGGCCGGCCACTCCGGCGGTGACCACCGGGACACACCCCGGCCGATGTCGAACAAACGTCGAACACAAAGCCAAACTCTCGCCCGCCGTCCCCCGAAACACGGCCGATTGCCCGTTTCCTGCGCGCGCGAAACCTGCAGAAGATTGTCGCGCCCGCATACCGCCGGGTACAGTCGCCGCACTGCTCTGGCAGCCCTGTTGTCGAGGCGAAAGAGAAGTTGGTGAACGACCGTCACCCGTCGGGGGGCATGACCACCCCGGCCTCGGCTTCCGACGCCGACCCGGCGCCCTACGCGCCGTACGGCACCGGGGAAGCCCAGTACGGCGACCTCACCACGTACGGCGGCTACGACACCACCGGTTTCGCCACCGGGCACCACACCACGGCGCCCTTCGCCGCGGACCCGCTCTTCGGCGGCCTCCCGGACCAGGACACGGGCGGCTACGACACCACCGGCTCGTACGACACCACGGGTGCCCACACCGCCACGGGCGTGTACGACTCCACCCAGTGGGCGACCGGCAGCCACCAGACGCTGTTCCACGACGCGTACGCCGCCCAGCACCACGCCGCCTACGACACCGGCGCCTATGACACGACCGCGTGGACGGCCGGCGGTCAGCAGTCCGCCACGGTGCCGGCGCAGGCGACGAGCGTCGAGTCGACGGGGCAGTGGGACACGGGTGCCTGGGTCCTGCCCGACCAGTCCGGCGCCCCCGCCGACCGGACCCAGCAGTGGGACTGGGGCACCCAGACCTTCGCGACGGGGACGTTCGGCACGGAGGCCTTCGAAGCGGAGGCCTCGGAGACAGGGCCCTTCGAAGCGGTGGCCTTCGGCACCGGCACGTTCGACACCGGCGCCTACGACGCCACGCAGTGGAACTCGGACGGCGCGGCGGCGCGGAACACCGCGCCGGACACCGCACCGGTCGCCACCACCGCCGCCACCTCGGAGGAACCCGACCCCCGCGACGACGGGTTGTCCGCCACCGGCGAACTACCCGCCGTGACCACCCTGCTCGAGGACCAGGAAGAGGTCGTCCCGGCCCCCCGGATCCCGGCGGCGCGCACCGCCTCCCGGGGCGCGGCGCGTTCCCGTCGGCGTCAGCCGGCCAAGCGCTCGGCGCTGTTGACCATCGCCGTTCCCTCGGCCTGCGTGATGAGCGTCGCCGGCATCGCCGCGGCCTCCGTCGGTGGTCTGAGCGGCGAGGACGGCAAGGAGACCACCGCGTCGGCGGAGGAGGCCGGCACGGGCGCCGTGCCGGTGAAGCCGTCCACCGCCAACAACAAGCTGGACACGCAGCTCGCGAGCCTCTCCGCCGGTGCCGACGACTTCGCCGACCGGGCCAGTCGGACGCAGGAGCGCATCGACCTCAAGGCCGAGCAGGCGGCGGAGAAGAGGAGGGCGGCGGAGGAGGCGGCCCGCAAGGAGCGGCTGCGTCCCAAGTTCGCGCTCCCGGTCGAGCAGCACGGACTCAGCGCCTACTACGGCCAGGCCGGCATCAACTGGATGTCCATGCACACCGGCATCGACTTCCCCGTGTCGTACGGCACGAAGGTGATGGCGGCGACCGACGGCACGGTGCGTACGCAGTACAACACCGCGTACGGGAACATGCTGATCCTGACCGCTAAGGACGGTACGGAGACGTGGTACTGCCACCTCTCCAGTTACCAGGTTCCCTCCGGTACGAAGGTCAAGGCCGGTGATCCGATCGCGTTCTCCGGCAACTCGGGCAACTCGACCGGACCGCACCTGCACTTCGAGGTGCGGCCCGCCGGCGGCTCGGCGATCGACCCGCTCTCGTGGCTGCGCAGCCACGGTCTCAACCCGTCGTGACGCCGTAGCGCCCCTGCGGACCGGTCCAGCCCGCGCCGGTCCGGCCCGAACCGGTCCGGTGCAAACGCACGAGACCGAACCGGTCCGGCCGGATCAACCCGACCGGACCGCCGTGTCCCTCAGAGCTTCTCCACCGGCGCGTACCGCAGCAGCAGCCGCTTCGGCTTGGCGTCCCCGAAGTCGATCGTCGCCTCCGCGTTCGCCCCCGTGCCCTTGACCCCGACCACCGTGCCGAGCCCGAACTGGTCGTGCGTGACACGGTCGCCGACCGCGAGCGAGACCGCCGGCTTCTCGGAGGCGGACCGGCTCGTGGCGAAGCCGGACGCGCCCGACGCCGACGACCGGGACCGGGACGACGACAGCGAGGCCGCCACCGCGGAGACCGGCGCGGACGGCGCGGGCCCGTTCGCCCCGGTCCGCTTCCACTCCAGGTGGGCCGGCGGGATCTCCTCGAGGAAACGCGAGGGCGGGTTGTACGACGGCTGCCCCCAGGCGCTGCGCAGCGTGGACCGGGTCAGGTACAGCCGCTCCCGCGCACGCGTGATGCCGACGTAGGCCAGGCGGCGCTCCTCCTCCAGCTCCTTGGTCTGGCCGAGGGCGCGCATGTGCGGGAAGACGCCGTCCTCCATGCCGGTGAGGAAGACGACCGGGAACTCCAGACCCTTGGCGGTGTGCAGGGTCATCAGGGTGACGACGCCGTCGCCGTCCTCTTCGTCGGGGATCTGGTCGGAGTCGGCGACCAGCGCGACCCGCTCCAGGAAGTCGGCCAGGGTCCCGGTGCCCTCACCCTCGCCCTCGGCCCGCTCCTGCTCGAACTCCAGGGCGACGGCGGCGAGTTCCTGGAGGTTCTCGATGCGGGTCTCGTCCTGCGGGTCGGTGGAGGACTGCAACTCGGCGAGGTATCCGGTGCGTTCGAGGATGGCCTCCAGCACGGTCGCCGGTCCGGCACCGGACTCGACGACGGTGCGGAGGTCCTCCATGAGCGCGTTGAACCGCTTGACGGCGTTCGTGGAGCGCGCGGCCATGCCGTACGCCTCGTCGACGCGGCGCAGGGCCTGCGGGAAACTGATCCTCTCCCGCTGGGCGAGCGCGTCGATCATCGCCTCGGCGCGGTCGCCGATGCCGCGCTTGGGGACGTTGAGGATGCGCCGCAGCGGCACCGAGTCCTCGGGGTTGGCGAGGACGCGCAGGTAGGCCAGGACGTCCCGGACCTCCTTGCGCTCGTAGAAGCGGACGCCGCCGACGACCTTGTAGGGCAGGCCGACGCGGATGAACACTTCCTCGAAGACACGGGACTGGGCGTTGGTGCGGTAGAAGACGGCGACGTCTCCGGCCCGGGCCTCGCCCGCGTCCGTGAGGCGGTCTATCTCGTCGGCGACGAACTGGGCCTCGTCGTGCTCGGTGTCGGCGACGTACCCGGTGATCCGCGCACCCGCGCCCTGGTTGGTCCACAGGTTCTTGGGGCGGCGGGACTCGTTGCGCTCGATGACGGCGTTGGCGGCGCTGAGGATGGTCTGGGTGGAGCGGTAGTTCTGCTCCAGCAGGATCGTCGTCGCGTCCGGGTAGTCCTCCTCGAACTGGAGGATGTTGCGGATGGTGGCGCCGCGGAAGGCGTAGATCGACTGGTCGGCGTCGCCCACGACGCACAGCTCGGCGGGCGGGACCTCGGCCCCGGGCGGCGTGTCGGCGGGGTGCTCGGAGGTGCCGACCAGCTCGCGCACGAGGGCGTACTGGGCGTGGTTGGTGTCCTGGTACTCGTCGACCAGGACGTGCCGGAAGCGGCGGCGGTAGTGCTCGGCGACGTCCGGGAAGGCGCGGAGCAGGTTGACCGTCGTCATGATCAGGTCGTCGAAGTCGAGGGCGTTGGCCTCGCGCAGCCGCGACTGGTACATGGCGTAGGCCTGGGCGAGGGTCTTCTCGAAACCGTCGGCGGCCTGGGCGGCGAAGTCCTCCTCGTCGATCAGCTCGTTCTTGAGGTTGCTGATCTTGGCGCTGAAGGACTTGGGCGGGAAGCGCTTGGGGTCGAGGTCGAGGTCGCGGCAGACCAGGGCCATCAGGCGCTTGGAGTCGGCGGCGTCGTAGATCGAGAAGGACGACGTGAAGCCGAGCCTCTTCGACTCGCGGCGCAGGATGCGCACGCACGCGCTGTGGAACGTCATGACCCACATGGCGTTCGCGCGCGGGCCGACGAGCTGCTCGACGCGCTCCTTCATCTCGCCCGCGGCCTTGTTGGTGAAGGTGATCGCGAGGATCTGGCCCGGGTGGACTCCCCGTGCGGCCAGCAGGTGGGCGATGCGGTGGGTGAGCACACGGGTCTTGCCGGAGCCGGCGCCGGCCACGATGAGCAGCGGGGAGCCGGAGTGCACGACGGCGGCGCGCTGGTTGTCGTTCAGCCCCTCCAGGAGAGCGGCCGGGTCCAGGACCGGGCGCGGGGCGCCGTCCCGGTAGTACGGGTCCCGGTCCGGCGGCATGTCGAACTTCCCGCCGAACAGATCGTGCGGAACCGGCTCCGGCTCGTGATCGTCCTCGGGCGGCGGCGGGGGTTCCTCCTCGTGACCGCGCGGGGTCTGGAGGCTCGCCAGGAAGCTTTCGTCAAAGAGGCTGCTCATCGCTCTCCGAGTCTAGGGCGCCCCGCCGACAACCGGCCGCCGCCCCGGAAAATGACCGGTATCCCACAGCCCGGGACGCCCGGGGACGGACGCCGTCGCACAGAGCGACCACTTACGCCAAAGGTCCGGACACGGAGCGACCCCTTACGCCGAGGATCCGGCGAGTCACGCCGAGGATCCGGCGAGTCGTCGGTCCGCAGCGTGGTGCGTCCGGCCCGGCGGCGGCGCTCTCTAGCATCGGCCCCATGTCATCCGGCACCCCTTCCCCTCTGCGCGCCTGGTGGGCGCGGCGTCCGCCGGCGGCCGGGGCCGCGGTGATGGCGACCGGCATCCTCTCGGTCGGCCTGCACCTGACGCACCACGAGCCGCTGTCCCGCGTCGCGCTGGTCCTGGCCTGCGTCGCGTGGCTGGCGCTCGCGGTGAACTTCGCCTCCCTGCTGCTGTTCGACCGGGCGAAGTGGGTGACGCGGGCGGGGACGCCCGGCGCGCTCACGGCCGTCGCCGCGACGACCGTGGTCGGCACCCGTTTCTCGCTGCTCGGCTGGACGGCCCCGGCGGCGGCGCTGCTGGCGCTGGCCGCGCTGCTGTGGCCGGGACTGCTGCTGCTGGTCGTACAGCGCTGGGGGCGGCGGATGCCCGGGGCGGTGTTCCTGTGCTGCGTCGCCACGGAGGGGCTGGCCGTGCTCGGTGCCTCGCTGGCCACGTCCACCTCGACGGCCTGGCTCGCGCACGTCTCGCTGGTGTGCTTCTGGCTGGGGCTCGCGCTCTACGTCATCGCGCTGTTCCGCTTCGACCCGCGGCAGGTGGCCCTCGGCGCCGGGGACCACTGGGTCGCGGGCGGCGCGCTCGCCATCTCGGCGCTCGCGGGGGCCGAGCTGCTCACCGCGGCCCACCACGGGCCGTACCTGTGGAACCACGACGACGACGCCGTGCTGCACGACGCGACCGTCGCCCTGCTGGCGGTCGACCTCGCGTGGTGCGTCGTCCTGCTCGTCGGCGAGATCGTGTGGCCGCGCCCCCGCTACGACGTGCGCCGCTGGTCGACCGTCTTCCCCCTCGGCATGACGGCGGCGGCGACGCTGTCCGTCGCCGCCGCCGTGGACGTCCCGTGGCTGGAGGGGCCCGGTCGGGCCCTGGTGTGGTTCGCGGTGGCCGTGTGGCTGGTGGTCGCCGCTGGGGCGGCCGTCTCGGCCCGGGCCGGGCTGCGGTCCGCCGCGGCGGGGGACGCGGACGTCAGGTCCACAACACGGCGATGAAGATGTTCACCAGGGTCAGCAGGCCGACGAGGCCGAACAGCGGCTTGTCCACCTTCTCGTCGTCGCGCTTCACGTAGACGAGGCCGAGGATCACGATCAGCACGGCCAGCTTGACGCCGATCTTGACGTTGTCGACGGGGTGGTCCTGAGCCTGGTTGAGGCCGACCAGGACCGCTCCGGTGACCAGCATCGTCAGCGCGCCGTGCAGCATGGCGGGGGTGAAGCGGGCGGCGCCCCGGCCCATCGCCTTCATCTGGGTCAGGAAGCCGCCGAGCAGGGCTCCGATGCCGACGATGTGCAGACCGACGAAGAGGTGGATGAGTACGTCCATGAGGCCGGAGCCTAGTCAGCGGCCGGACACGCTCCGACACCGGCCCGCCGGACCCGAGGGGGTCCGAGCGCATATATGCACCCCATAGCAGTTCGTCGTCCCCGCTTGCCCCCGATCCGGCATTTCGGTCATCACCCTGCGTGAAGGCGGCGGCCTCCCGGCCGGTCCTCGGTCACTTACGGACACCCCGCGGTCCGGTACCGCCAGTTCCACGCAATCCGTCACCGGCTCGTTACCCACCGGCCTAGCGTCCTTCCCCGGGCGACCGGCGCGAGCAGCGGCCGACGCACGGAACGGAAGACGGAACGGAAGGACGTGGATCCCTGGTGGCAGCGCATCGCAGACCGCGGAGGCGCCCCGCGGGCAACGGGACGGCCGCCCGCACCGCTGTCACGCTCACCCTCGCGGGGGCGGCCACCGCGGCCGGACTCGGCGGGACCGGGCACGCCGATCCCGAGCCGACGCCGGCGCAGGTCAGGGCCAGGGTCGACAAGCTGTACCAGGAGGCGGAGGTCGCCACCGAGAAGTACAACGGCGCGAAGGAGAAGGCCGACGCCGCCGAGCGGCGCCTGGAGGACCTGCGGGACGAGGTGGCCCGCAAGGAGGACCGGCTGAACGCGACGCGGGAGACGCTGGGCTCGGTCGCGGCGGCGCAGTACCGCAGCGGTGGCCTCGACCCGGCCCTGCAGCTCGTGCTCTCCTCCGACCCCGACCGGTATCTGGAGGGCGCCGCGTTCGTCGACCGGGTGGGCAGCCGGCAGACGGCCGCCGTCGGCCGGGCGCGCGAGGAACTGCGGGAGGTCGAACAGCTGCGCGGGGCCGCCCGGATCGAGCTGGCCTCGCTGACGTCCCGGCAGGCCGAGCTGAAGCGGCACCGCGCCACCGTCACCGGCAAGCTGGAGGCGGCGCGCCGCCTGCTGTCCCGGCTGACGGCCGAGGAACGCGCCCCGCTCACCGCCGCCCCGGACCGCGCCACCCGCTCGGCGGGCGCCCGCGAGAGCCTGTCGGCCTCCGCCGAGGCGCCGAACTCCCGTGCCGCGGCGGCCGTCGCGTACGCCTACCAGAAGCTCGGCAGCCCCTACGTCTGGGGCGCGACCGGCCCGAACGCCTTCGACTGCTCGGGCCTCGTCCAAGCCGCCTACCGCGCCGCGGGCGTCGCCCTCCCCCGTACGACCTACGCCCAGATCGGCGCGGGCCGCCGTGTCTCCCGTTCGGAACTCGCCCCCGGTGACCTGGTCTTCTTCTACTCCGGCATCAGTCACGTCGGCATCTACGTCGGCAACGGGCAGATGATCCACGCCCCGAACCCCTCGGCGCCGGTGCGCCTCGCACCCGTCGACGAGATGCCGTTCGCGGGGGCCACGCGGGTGGCGTGAGGCCGGGCGGCCGGAACCGATGCGTGCGCGGGCCCTTGCCACCCCAAGGGTCCGGCCCTACTCTCACGACCGGTGAAAGCGCTTTCGCTTTTGTCATGATCAGGTCAACTCTGCCCGCTCCTCCTCCCTCCCGAGCTGAGCGCGCGGACGAGCAGCCACCACCCCGGCACGTCACCGCACCACGGAACCAGGCACCCGGGTCCCGGAGAAACCGCTTCATGCGCCACAGGGCGGCGACGTCGAGGGCCCGCCGAACGACACGACAGCGTGCGGCGACCGCCGCCACGCGAAGACGAAAGGCGAGGCGAGAATGAGACGACCAGTCGCCATACGGCTCTCGGCCGCGGTCGGCACGCTGGCCCTGGCGGTCGCGACCGGCGCGGTCCTGTCCGCGCCCGAGGCGTCGGCCGCGGCCGACGGTGCCACCGGCTACGCGACGCAGAACGGCGGGACCACCGGTGGCGCGGGCGGGCGGACCGTCCGCGCCACCACGGGCACCGCGATCCACGAGGCGCTGTGCAACCGGGCCTCCAGCAGCACCCCGATCGTCATCCAGGTCGAAGGCACCATCAACCACGGCAACACCACCAAGGTGTCGGGCGGCAGCTGCAACACCGCGGCCGACCGGATCGAGCTGAAGCAGGTCAGCAACGTCACGATCGTCGGTGTCGGCAGCGGCGCGGTCTTCGACCAGCTGGGCATCCACATCCGGGAGTCCAGCAACATCGTCGTCCAGAACGTGACCGTCCGGAACGTCAAGAAGTCCGGCTCGCCCACCTCCAACGGCGGCGACGCCATCGGCATGGAGAGCGACGTCCGCAACGTGTGGGTCGACCACACCACCCTGGAGGCATCGGGCGGGGAGTCGGAGGGCTTCGACGGCCTCTTCGACATGAAGGACGACACCCAGTACGTGACCCTGTCCTACAGCGTCCTGCGCGACTCCGGCCGCGGCGGCCTGATCGGCTCCAGCGAGAGCGACCGCTCCAACGGCTACGTCACCTTCCACCACAACCTGTACGAGAACCTCGACTCCCGCGTGCCCCTGCTGCGCGGCGGCATCGCCCACATCTACAACAACCACTACGTGCGCCTGAACGAGTCCGGCATCAACTCCCGGGCCGGCGCGAGGGCCAGGGTCGACGGCAACTACTTCGAGGACTCCAAGGACGTCCTCGGCACCTTCTACACCGACGCGGCCGGCTACTGGCAGGTCAGCGGCAACATCTTCGACAACGTCACCTGGTCCGAGCCCGGCACCGACAACAACCCGGCCGGTCCCGACCCGAAGTCCAACACCAGCGTCAGCATCCCGTACGCCTTCACCCTGGACGACGCGGCCTGTGTGCCGGACGTCGTGAGCCGGACGGCGGGGGCGGGCAAGGGCCTGAAGGTGTCGGACGGCAGCTGCTCGGCCCAGTCCCCGGACCCGACCGGCCCGACGGACCCCACGCCCGGCCCGACCGTGCCCAGCGGCACCAACCTCAGCCTCGGTGCCGGCGCCGACGGTTCCTCCAAGGCGAGCGGCACGAGCTACGGCAACGTGCGCGACGGCGACCTGGGCACCTACTGGTCACCGGCCGGCTCGACGGGCTCCATCTCCGTCAAGTGGGACTCGGCCACCACCGTGTCGAAGATCAACATCAGGGAGGCGGCGGGCAGCTCGGGCACCGTCGGCGCCTGGAAGGCCGTCAACGGCGACACCGGCGCGACCCTGACCTCGGGCACCGGCGCGGGGGTCATCGCCTTCCCCGCGACCTCGCTGAAGAAGCTCACCTTCACCATCACCAGCGCGTCGGGCACCCCAAGGATCGCCGAGTTCGAGACCTACGCGGGCTGACCGGCCCGTCCCCCGAAGAGGCCCGTCGGCCGTGGCACCGGCCGACGGGCCCGGACGTGCGCAGCGGCTAGTACCGCGGCAGGCGACGTTCGCCCGGTGAGGAGCGGCGTCCGGTGCGTGCTCCGGGGGTTCCCCCGGCTGGAGGCTGGGGGAGTGTCGGCCGGAGGCTGGGCGAGTGGGGGCACCCCCTCCGGGGGAGCATGCCGGACGCCGCGACGGGACGCACGTCACCTGCCGCGGCGCTAGGCCCCGCTCCGCTTCTCCAGGCGGCTGCCGCGCGGGAAGGTGACGGACATGATGTCGCTGGGTCCGTCCAGTGCGATGCGGTGCCATCGCCCGCTCGGGACGATGGCCGCCGTTCCCGCCGCCAGCCTGATTTCCTCCTCCTTCCCGCCCGGCTGTTCCGGGCGGAAGCAGAGACGTATGCCGCCGCTGAGGCAGGACACGACTTCGTCCGCGGCGGAGTGGACCTCCCAGTGGTCGGCGTGGACGTCGGCGTCGGACTCCACATGGAAAGTCATCAACTGCCAGCCGTCCCGCTCGGGGTCGAACACGGGCTGCGAGGCGCGCACCTGACCGTCCTGGTCAAGGTGGATGAAGGAAGTGAAGAGATCGATCGGACCGATGGTCATGTCGATGCATCCATTCTGCGGTCATCGTTCATCTGCTGGGGCCGGGGGCCAGGGGCCGGCCTTGGCCCCGCCGTCTACGGGGCAAGGGCGCGACGCAGGGCTGCGCCGAGTTCGGCGAGTTGTCGTTGTGACACGTCGGCGGACAGGATCGCCAGCGAGCCGTGGAAGGTGCCTGGCCACTGGTGCAGTTCGACCGGGACGCCCGCCTGCAGCAGACGCAGCGCATAGGTGATGCCCTCGTCGCGGAGCGGGTCGAACTCCGCGGTGGCCACGTAGGCAGGGGGGAGACCGGACAGGTCGTCGGCCCTGGCCGGGGCCGCGTACGGTGTGGCGGGTTGGGAGCCCAGGTAGTGCCGCCACACCGCCGTGAGTGTGGCGCGGTCGTGCAGGGGTGTGTCGGTGAAGTTCCGCTGCGACCAGGTTTCCTGACGGTCGTCGAGTACGGGCTGATTGAGCAGTTGGAAACAGATCGCGGGCCCCTGCCGGTCGCGCGCACGCAGCGCCACCGCTGCTGCGAGCCCGGCGCCGCTGCTGTGCCCTCCGACGGCGATCCGGCGCGCGTCGACGCCCAACTCGGCCGCGTGGTCGGCCGCCCAGGTCAGTACGGCGTAGGTGTCGTCCAGAGCGGCCGGGAACCGGTGCTCGGGAGACCTGCGGTAGTCCACCGAGATCACCACCGCGTCGGTGGCGGCGGCGATCCGGGCGGCGAAGTGGTGATCGGAGTCCAGGTCCCCCATCACCCAGCCTCCGCCGTGCAGCCAGACGATGGCGCCTCGCGCGCCGTTCGGCCGGTAGATCCGCACCGGCACGTCCGGATCGGCGGGCACGGTGCGGTCCTCGGTCTCCATGCCCGAGGTGTCCGGCGCCGGTGCCGCGGCGGCCCGCGCCGCGTAGTTCTCACGGTCCGCCACCGGATCGGTCAGGTCGGGTTTCACGAGCAGGGGAACGAACGCTTCGAGTTCGGGATCCATGGCGACCATCCTTCATCGCCGCCCCCTGAGCGGTCGCCCGCCAACTGTCGCGTGAGGCCGCCCGGTTGCGCACCGAATGGCGCACCGCCTGCCCGTACCCTTGCACCATGGAGGCCTTGGCCGAACGGTTGTCGCACCTGGATCCGCACGCCCGAGGCGCGATCCGCGTCGTCGCGTTCTACGACGCGTTGATGCGCAGGAGGGTGGACCTCCCGGCACTCGTCCGAGCCTCGGCCGGACTGGCCGGGTGTGTGGTCGGGAGCCGGCTTCACGGCACGGGGCAGGTCATCCGCATCGCGCCCGACGGCAGACAGGCGTCCACTCCCCCACGCCCCGCGTCCACCACAGCGCCGATCACACTCGACGAGGAGGAGATCGGCACGGTGTGGCTGGAACGCCCCGGCCCGCCCGATCCGCTCGACGACGTGCTCCTGGACCGGCTCGCCATCGCCACCGCCGCGGTCGTCGAACGACACGGGCCGGCCCGTACCACCATGGCCGACCCCGCTCTCGTCGAGCTCGTGATCAGCTCCGACACCGACGAAGCGGCCCGGGCCCGGGCGCTACGACTCCTGGGATTCGCCGCCGGCCTGCCGGTCCGCGTCGTCGCCGTACGCTCGCGGCTCCCCCTCGACCAGGTCGGCACCCTGTTCTGCCCGGCTCGCACGGTCAAGGCGGCACCGCTCGCCGACGTGGGCGTCATTCTGGCGACCACCCTGACCCTGCCCCGGCTTCCGGCAGGCGTACGCGCGGGCATCGGCGCCGCCGAGAGCCCTGAACTGTCCTGGCGGCAGGCCCGGACGGCTCTCCGCTTCGCCACTCCGCACCGCCCGGTGGTCTCCTACGCCGATCTCGGCGCGTGGGCGCTGCTCGCGCGGGTTCCCCGGGACGACGCGCGCGACAACGCCGACGTAGCCGCGATCGCCCGCATCGCCGACGGCCCTCACGCCATGGACCTGGAGACGCTGGACGCCTACTGCGCCACCGGCTCCCTGCGCGGGGCCGCCGACCTCCTTCACCTGCACCACAGCAGCGTCGCCCGCCGCCTCGAACGGATCGGCAAGTCCCTGGGCATCGAACTCACCGAGCCCACCGGCCTGATACGAGCGGGGCTCGCCCTCACCACCTGGCGGCTGCTCGACGGCTGAGGAAGGCCGGCTTCCCACGAGCGGGGGACCGACGGAGCGTTCCGCGGTGCGGCTTTCGGGGCGCCGCCGTGCGGCGGGACGGTGCGGCGGGACGGTGCGGCAGCACCGGTGTCGTCGTCGGTGAGCGGCGTTCGCACGCGTGCCGCGCCGAGTGCGACCGGTCGCGCGCGTCCGGCCCCCGGCGCGGCGAGGCGCTCTTCGCCCACGAGTCCGGTGCCGGCCCGCCGCGCCGCAGGCGCACCTCGTCAACCCTCCTTGACCTCAGGAGGGCTTGAGGCCATACGGCCGGCGCGTCCTGGTGATCATCAGGGGAAGGAGGCGCGTGAGCATGGGAGTCAAGGAGTGCTCACGGGAAGAGCTGGCCGCCCAGCCCATCGGCGCGTGGAGCGGCGAGGCTTACCGCCGGGTGGTCGGAGCCCTTCGTGCGGAGCCGGCGGTGGAGGACCTCACCCAGCCCCATTGGTGGACGCTCGACCACGTCGCCGGGAAACCCGGCAAGTGGACTCGACTCGTCGCGGACGACGGCCCGTTCGAGACCGGCACCGGGGCACTCGGTCCGGCAGCACCCTGGCCCTGACGATGGCCATGACCGGATGTGCGGCGTATCTCGACGACCTGACAGGCGACGGTGTCGAGCGCCTTCGCGAGCGCTGCGGAACGGGGTGACGGCGAAGGCGGCCCCCTGCTCGTGAAGGCGGCGGGCCGCCGAAGCGGACCCGCGGGTGCCACGGTACGAGGGCGTGCGGGAGGTGGCTGATCACCGGCCCGGCCGTCGGGATGTGCCCGTCAGGCCCTTGACCGGATGCCGCTTCGACGGAGGATGGGCGAAGAGAGCGGGTCCGCGTGGTGAAGTGCGGGCCTGTGACAACCCCGGCAGCAGGGAGCGTTTCTTCCGATGACCGCACAGCCCGCACGCCCTGAGTGTGGTGGTCCCGGGACCGCCCTGGTCACGGATGCCTCGCCGTTCAAGCCTCCTCTCGTCAAAGCGGTGTTCAGGGACGTGACCCCGATGCACGTCTCTCGAACGGCCGCGTGGGCCGCCGCGTCGGTGACGCGGACGGTGCTGGCACAGATCATCGACGGAGCGAGGAGGGCGGCGGCGCAGGAGGCTCGGAAGAAGCTGGTCCCCGGGGACCTTCTCTCCGCGATCGACCGGAACGTCGAGCTCGAGGTGGGGAGCGGGTGGTACGACCACAGCCCGACGTTCCGGGGCCTGACCGGTGTCCTGTACGACGCCGAGGGTGTCGTCGCGCCTTCTCGTAAGCGCAGCAGGTCGCGCAGACCGAGTGCCGTGGCCGGCGCCCACCGGTTCGAGGCCGGGGTCAGGAAGCTGCTGCGGAGCCAGGGGGTGACGGCCGTCCCGGTGATGGTCCGCGACCTGAACGGAATCGCGAGCGTGTTCCTGACGGACCTCGCCCGGAGCGCGGCCATGGTCGTCCGCGAAGGCGGGATCAAACGTTTCGGCACGGTCACCCTGATGATGCCCGGCGAACCGGACCCGCCCCCGCTCCCGCCCCTCGACGCTTCCCTCCTGGCCCTGTCCACCCGCACGGGGGACGGGCGGACCGTCGGCAGGGATGACGTCCTGGCCGCCACCACGATTCAGTTGTTCGGCGACCTCAGACAGCGCGCCCTCACCGAAGCACGCGAGGCGACGCGGAACACCTCGGCCGACTGAGCGGGTGCGACCGGCATCGCCGCCTGCACCCCCATCCGCTGCCGCGGACCCGCCGAATGAGACGGCCGCCGGGAACCCCTAGCGGAGAGCCGCCGTGCCGTCTTCCGTTTCCCGGTGGCCCGGTCCGGCCGCGTATGCCAGCGGAGGGGCGATCGCCTGGGCGTCCGCTCCCTCGCCGACCCACAGGGCGATGAAGAGCGCGGCGGTCGCTTCCAGGAGTCCCGCACGTTCGAGACCCCCGCCGGCCACGGGTTCGCAGCCCACGTCCTGCACCAACTCGCGTACACGCGCGAGGGCCCTCTCGTCGTCCCCGCAGACCGGAACGGCCAGTGGCCGCCCGTCGAAGACCGGCGGCCGCATGCGCCACACGTCCTCGTGACAGAGGTTGAAAGCCTTGACCACATGGGCTCCCGGTGCCGCCGCGGCAAGTCGCTGCGCGGCCGAGGGGCCGCCTTCCGTCAGCAGCCGGAAGCCCGGCCCGACCGGGTTGGAGCAGTCCAGCAGCACCTTGCCCTCCAGAGCCGCGTGCAGGTCCCGTGCCACGTCCGCTCCCGCCCCGAAGGGCAGCGCGGCCAGCACCACCTGTCCGGACTCGGCCGCCGCGCGCAGACCGGCAGGCTCCGCGCCGCCTCCGACGCGTGCCGCGAGCCGCTCCGCCTTGCGTGCGTCCCGTCCCCCGATGATCACCTTGTGCCCGGCCCGCACCCAGTGGGTGGCGAGCGCGTCGGCCATGTTGCCCGTGCCCAGTACGCCGATTCTCATCACGCGGTCCCTCTCCGTGCCTGTTTCGACCGTTCACCCCGACGCTAGAAGGCGGTTCGGGCACCATTTGGTACGTGACGACCGACGCCTTCCTCGCCGACTGCCGCGCCCGCCTCGCCTTCGACCTGCTCTCCAACACCTGGAACGCCGTGGTGCTCTGGGC
Organism: Streptomyces sp. NPDC093586; assembly: GCF_044764905.1. Lineage (NCBI taxonomy): Bacteria > Bacillati > Actinomycetota > Actinomycetes > Kitasatosporales > Streptomycetaceae > Streptomyces > Streptomyces sp. NPDC093586. Next base: position 76,519 of record NZ_JBIWJA010000002.1, read on the forward strand.
GCTGCGCGACGGTCCCAGGCGCCCGGTCGAACTCCGGGAGCGGATCGGGGGCATCAGCTCCAAGGTCCTCACCGAGACTCTGCGGCGGCTGCAGTTCAACGGACTGGTCGACCGGCAGGCAGACCCCGACACGGCAACGCGGGTCGAGTACCGACTCACCGATCTGGGACGGACCTTGCTGGTGCCCATCGACGCCGTCGGTGCATGGGCCTTCGAGCACGGCGATGAGGTCATGGCCGCCCAGGAAGCGGCGTGTACTCCCGACCCGCGGTTCCCTCGTCCGACCTGCCGAGGGGTCTGAACATCCGCCGGGCCCTCAGCGAGGAGGTCCGCCCGCTGCCGCAGGAGTCGGTGCCGGTGTCGGTCCCCCGGCGGCGTAAGGCTTCCGGGGCGCCCCCCTGGCGTTCTCCTGCTTCCGGCCCGGTCGTGGGCAAGGCGTTCGAAAAGAGTTTGCGCGCGGGGCCGTGGCCGGATAGACATTGCGGCTGAACCCCCGCCACGAAGGTGAGGGGCATGACAACGAGAGGAGGGATGAGCCGATGATCCCCATGATCACCGCGCTTGTGTCCTCCCGGGGCGCGGACCGCGTCTGACCCCGGAACGGACGGGCGCCTTCACCGGAGCGTGCCTCGACTGTGGAACAGAACGTCCTGACCATGCGTCCGATCAGCGGACGCGAAGAACTCGGCCTCTTCTCCCGACTGCCCTACGCCCTCAACGAAGAACTGGCGGACGACCTCGCCGTCGGCCGCCGACGTCCGGAATGGATGTGGGTCGCCCTGCGCGGTGACCGCCTGGTGGCCAGGGCGGCCTGGTGGAGCCGGCCCGGCAGCGACACACCCCTCATCCTGGACATCCTCGACATCGAGGACGACGCCTCGTCCCCCGATCACGTGGACGTCGGGGAGCGACTTCTGCGCACCGCGATGGCCGCCACCCTCCCGGAGGGGTCGCGCCCCCCGGAGTACAGCCGTTTCGTCCCGCCGGACTGGCGCGAGAACACGCTGTCCAGGCAAGCCGTCGAGAACCGCATGACGGTGCTGGAACGGACCGGCGCCCGGCTCTTCGTCGAACGGCTGCGCCTGGAATGGCGCCCGGAATCGCCGACTCCCGAGCCCGGCGGGCGCCTTGTGTTCCGTCCGCTCGGCGATGCCGGGGAACTCGTGGCTCTGATGACGTCGGTCCTGGACGGCACACTGGACGCGCACGGCCGCGACGACCTGACCCGGATGTCCGCCCGGGAGGCCGCCCGCAAGCACTACGAGGGCGAACTCGCGCGCTACACGACCCCCCGGGACTGGTGGCGGATCGCCACACTGCCCCACGGGGAACCGGTGGGGTTCGTCCTGCCGGCGCACAACGGCTACAACCCGGTCATCGCCTACATCGCGGTCCTTCCCGCGCACCGCGGCAACGGCTACGTCGACGACCTTCTCGCCGAGGGGACCCGCGTCCTCGCCGAGCAGGACGTCCCCCGCGTCCGCGCGTCCACGGACCTCGGCAACGTCCCGATGGCGAACGCCTTCCGGCGCGCCGGGTACGTCAGTTTCGAGCACGAGATCAATATGACCTGGAGCTGACCGAGGGGCGCCACCGTGCGGCGGGGAGGGTGGGTGGTGGGGGGAACCCCCACCACCCACCCTCACGAACGCCGCTCGGCTCCCGGGGCTCGCGTCCCGAAGCTCAAGCGCCGGTGCGGGCGTACGCGACGAAGGCCGTCCAGACGTCCCCGGCGACGGCGAACCGGGGACTTTGCCCCCCGAGCTTCGAGTCCCGGACGTGCACGGTGTGGGGGCAGGGGGCGACTTCGACGCAGTTGCCGCCCTCGGTACCGCTATGGCTGGACTTACGCCAGCCGAGAGCAACTTCCACACAGGCGCCGCCCTGGCTGTCGCTGTAGCTGGACCTGTACCAGGTGAGGCGTTCACTCATCGCTCTTCTGCCACCTTTCTGATGAATGTGGCCGACTCCTCCACGCTAAGGCAGTGCATGCGGATCATCGCATGGGCTTGGCTGAGTGCACTTACCTTGCCGGGACTCGCGTGCAGGACGCTGACCTCCGGCGCTTCGACGTATCCGTAATGGTCGTGCTCCGGCGTCTCCAGCAGCACGATGGTGCCGTTGAGAGCAACCCCGCTACAGCGGCCAAAAGGAAGCACCTGAATCGACACGTTACGAAGGAGGCCAACCTCCAGAAGGTGCTGAAGTTGCTCCCCCATCACCTGCCCACCACCGACTCGCGTTCGTAGGGCGGCTTCATAGATCACGAACCCATACATCACGCCCACCCGGCGCCGTAGGGCATCAGCCCTCCGGAGACGAGCCGCCACGCGCTCATCGACCGTTTCGTCATCCAAAGGAGGTGAGCTGGCACCGATCAGCGCTCGGGCGTAGGCCTCCGTTTGCAGCAGCCCAGGGATGAGCAGTGGCTCGTACCACGAGAGGGCGATCGCCTCAGCCTCAAGAGCCATGAACTCCTGCGACCGTGCCGGAAACGGCTCCGGCTTCAGGTACTCCTGTGCCGCGACCAGTTTCCCGCCCGCCCCGCACACCTGGTCCGCGACCTGGAGCAGCCGCAGCGTGGGCCGACGGCGGCCGTTCTCCATGGACTTGACGTACTCGTAGTCGTATCCGGCCTCCTTGGCCAGCGCCTCCCGGCCCACGCCGGCCTCCGCGCGCCACATCTTGATCTGGCTGCCGCAGTACCGCCACGCGATCGGCGGCTGGGAGTTCACCTCGGTCGCCATGCACACCCCGCAGGTCCACGCAAGGTACAGCCACCCGCTGTACCCGCTCCGTTCCTCGTGAGGCTACGCGCGAGCCGGGACGGTGATCCCGTCAACCGTGAAACATCGACGCAAGGGATGAACCGCGCATGCAGACCCCGTGGCCGCCGCTGCCCACGACCGCCCCGAAGGACATCGAGTGGCGGTTACCGCGTCACGCACGCAGCGTGGGCCGGGCCCGCGTCCTGTTCCGCGAGCAGGCGGCGTCCTGGGGGCTGCCGCCGGACGTCACGGACACGGCGGAACTGCTGCTGAGCGAGCTGATGACGAACGCGTACCGCCACGCGAAGGTCCCGGCCGGCCGGGAGATCCGGGCCCGCTGCGAACTCACGGAGGACCACCTCCGCGTCACCGTGACGGACGCCTCCGAAGTGCTGCCGACGCCCGCCACGGCTCGCCCGGACGAGGAGTCGGGCCGAGGGCTCGCGCTGGTGGTGGCGCTGGCGGCGGACTGGGGCGCGCGGCGAAGGAAGTGCGGCATCGGCAAGGAGGTGTGGTTCGTGCTCCCTCGCGGGATGTCCCTCCAGTAGCCCGAAGACCTGACGTCATCCGTCGGTGAGTTGCTGGACGGCCTTGAGGACCTGCCCCGCTCCGTCCTCCGTCGCCATGTGCCGCGCGCCGCCCGCGGCGGCTCGCGCGTACGTCTGCTGCTGTACGACCCGGCCGAGCGCGTCGGCGAGCCGTTCGGCGGTGAGGGACCGGAAGGGGATCGGGTCGGTGGCGGCGCCGAGGGCGGCGAGTCGCCGGGCCCAGAACGGCTGGTCGGCGGTCACGGGGACGGTGACCGCGGGCACTCCGGCGCGCAGCGCGGCGGCCGTGGTTCCCGCCCCGGCGTGGTGGACCACCGCGGCCAGCCGCGGGAACAGCGGGGCGTGCGGTACCTCGCCGATGGTGAGCACGTCGTCGCCGTCGGCGGCGAGCCCGGCGCTGCCGGCCTGGAGGATGCCGCGCAGTCCGGCGCGGCGCAGGGCCCGTACGGCGATCTCGCTCAGTCGTTCCCCGTCGCCGGCCGCCATGCTGCCGAAGCCGATGAGGACGGGCCGGGGGCCGGCGTTCAGGAAGTCTTCCAGGTCCGCGGGCAGCGGTTCCGCCGCATCGTGGTGGGGCCACCAGGTGCCCACCACCCGCAGGCCGGGGCGCCAGTCGGAGGGCCGGGGCACCAGGGCCGTGCTGAAGCCGTGCAGGACGGGCCAGTTCGCCTGTTCCTGCCGTCGGCGCGTCTCGGCCGGCGAGGCCGGGGGCAGCCCGAGGCGATGGCGCAGCTTCGCCACCGCCTGCTCGTAGACGCGGTCGGCCATCCGGAGGGCGAAGCGTCCGGCCATACGGTTGGCGTGTCGGCCCAGTGAGCGGGAGCCGGTGACGACGGGCGGGAAGTCGCCGGTCGGTGCGGTGGGCTGGAGGTACACGCCGAGGCTCGGTGTGCCCGTGGCCTCGGTGAGGTGCCAGCCGAGCGGGGCCGTGGTGGTCGACAGAAGCAGCAGTTCCGTGCCGTCGGTGACCGCGTCGGCGAACCCCTGACCCAGGTCGGTGATGAAGGCGGCGGCGGCCCGCATCAGTTCGCGCTTGCCCGTGGCTCCGCCGTGCGCCCGCGGATCGGCCGGAAGGGCGCGGAATTCCAGCCCCGCGTCGCGTACGAGGGGGGCGAAGGTGTCCGTGGTGGCGAGGGCGACGTCGTGTCCGGCCCCGCGCAGTTCGGCGCCCAGGCCCGTGTAGGGCGCGACGTCGCCGCGCGATCCGGCCGCGGCGATCAGGATTCTCATCGGTTCTCCCCGGAATCGGCGCGGCCGCCCGTGTGACGGGCCGCGTTGGCGTGGACCGCCTTGCACAGGTAGGCGGCCAGGCCCGGTCGTTGCTGTGACGGCGGTACGACCAGGGCGAAGGCGCGCGGGTCGGCGACGAAGTCGTCCGCGATGCGCCGGTGCATGTCGGGCGGGCAGGAGGTGAACCACCGTGAGATGTGCAGGCGGTGCTCCTCGGCGAGGTCCATGGCCCGCTCGCCGTCGCTCGGCTCCCCGTCGTCGAAGGCCGCGAGCAGCTCCGCGCGCCAGGCCGTGGCCTCGCCCATGAGCCGGCGCCAGTCCTCCTTGGTGTGGGCGGCCGCGCGCGCCATCGACTCGCGCTGTCCCGCCGAGTCCGCCCACTTCAGCTCCGCCTCGGTGGCGTAGCTCAGGTCGAAGGTGATCTCGCCGAACACCTCGAAGCGTTCCCGGGGGGTCAGGGACACCCCGGTCCGCTGGACCTCGATCGCCCGTTGCGCCACCTCGGCCAGTCGCTGCAGCCTGGCGATCTCCTCGCTCAGCTGCTTCTGCCGGGACCGCAGGTACTCCAAGGCGTTCGCCTGCGGGTCCTTGAAGATCGCGGCGATCTCGTCGAGGGAGAAACCGAGCTCGCGGTAGAAGAGGATCTGCTGGAGACGGACCAGGTCGGCCTCGCTGTAGAGCCGGTAGCCGGCCTGGCTGCGGCCACTGGGCGAGAGCAGCCCCGTCTTGTCGTAATGGTGCAGCGTACGCACCGTCACCCCGGCGAAGGCCGAGACCTGCCCCACGGAGTAGCTCATCCACCTGCCCTTTCGTCGGCATACAGCTTCAGGCCTGACGTAGGGGGAGGGTCAATGCGCCCTCACTGCGGTCCGGCGGGAACGGCCGTCACCTCGGCCGGGTCGCGCTTGCTCCGGGTGCGCCCGGAGGCCGGAAGCGCAGGATCACGCCCTCGTACTGCTGCCGCAGGACCCCGGGGTGCGGGCCGTACTCGCCGATCGGCAAGTACGGCCCGACGAACTCCCACCCTCCGCACGGCGGTTGTGCGCGCGTCACGCAGGACGGTCCACCGGGCCAGGCCCTGGAGCGGAGCGGAACCCACGGATTGGTCACGACGCGATCCGCTCCCTAGGCGGGCTGCGGGGCGGGCGTCACCGGAGCGGCCGCGACCTTGCGGGTCTCGCGCATGATCAGCAGGCCGTTGACCACCATCAGTGTCGCGGTCAGGCCGTGGACGCCGAACGCGGTGGCCACGGAGCCGTGGTGGGCCAGCACGGTGACCATGTCGCCGTACGCGGCGATGGCCTCCACCAGCAGCACCCAGCCCAGCGCCCGGCGTTGCCCCGTCACCAGCAGTACGCCCAGGACCAGAGCCAGGACGACGTCGCGGATTCCCTTGATGACCAGGAAGCCGCCGCCGTCGCCGGACGGCCAGCTCGGCAGGCCGAAGCCCGGCGCCGTCGTCTCCGGGCTCAGGATGAACTCCGTCCCGAACCAGAGGATGAAGAGGACGAAGGCGGCAGCCAGGACGGTGTTGATCTTCTTCAGCGACACGGTTCCGCTCCTTGTGAGTTTTCGTCGGCTTGTCGAGCTTCGTGGAGCTTGTTGAGTCGTGCGGGCCCTGCTCGGGCCGCGTGGACGCAGTTGATCGAGGAGCGCGGCTTGCCGGGATCGCGGTTGCGGGATGCGAGCGGCGGCTGTGTTCCCGGACGTCGGGCTTTCGGCGGTCAGCCGCCCCCGAGGAGCGCGGCTTGTGCGCCACCGGCGCGGCGCCGGCCCGCGCGGTCGGACATCCGACGCCCTCTCGGGCTCGCCCTGACGGGCGAGAACCGTCGATTCACGGGGACGAGCCAGCGCATGTCGGGGCGGCGGTGGTATCAGGCGAGGGCGGCGACCAGCAGGGTGAAGGCGGCGATGATGACGGCGACGCGGATGTAGTGGTAGCGGTTCCAGCGGTGCAGCTGCTGCTTCCAGTCGGCAGGCCGGTTCTCGGGGGTCCAAGTCCTGCTCCGGTTGTTGATCGGGGCGAGCAGCAGGATCGACATGACCACGCTGAGGATCAGCAGTCCGGCGGCGGTGACGACGAGTCCGGCGCCGTGGTGGTGCCATCCGGCGACGGCCCAGATCGCGCTGAGGACGAGCGATCCTATGTACCAGAACGGCATCAGGGTGCCGAGCATCCGGCCGCCGTGGGCGTGGCCGAGCTGGCCGCTGTCCTCGGGAAGCGCGTCCAGGATCCGGTTCATGATGAAGGCGACGGAGAACTCCACTCCCACCATCAGGCCGACGATCACGGTGGTGACGACTTCGAGTGCATGGAACACGACGATCCCCCCATTGAACTAGCGTTGCTAGCTGATGGGTCAACGCTAGAGCTGCTGCCGCTCGATTGTCTAGCGATGCTAGGATCGTTTCATGTCGGTAAAGGAACGCAAGGAGCGCGAACGGGCGGAGCGCGAACGCCTCATCGTGGCGACAGCCCGCGAACTCGCCGAGCAGCAAGGCTGGGACGCAGTCACCACCCGCCGGCTCGCCGAGCGCATCGAATACAGTCAGCCCGTCCTCTACAGCCACTTCCGCGGCAAACGGGAGATCATCGGCGCCGTCGCCCTGGAGGGCGCCGCCGAGCTGGCCGTGGCGGTGCGGGCCGCGACCTCCGCCGAGGACGACCCGCGCGCCCGGGTCGCCGCCCTGGCTCGTGCCTACCTCGACTTCGCCGCACGCAACCCGGCGGTCTACGACGCCTTGTTCCAGCTCGACGGCGGCCTGGCGTACGCGCAGGAGGACACCCCGGAGCCTCTGAAGGACGCCTTCGCCGCGCTGATGGAGAGCCTGGGCGAGGTCGCCGGGGACGGCGTCGACCCGGGGTTGTTCACCGAGGTGTTCTGGGCGTCCCTGCACGGCCTGGCGACCCTGTCCCGCGCGGGCCGCCTGCTGCCCGAGGACGCCGAGCAGAGGGTGGAGCTGCTGGTGGACCGGCTCGCCATGGTCTGACGCACCGCCCCGCGGGCACGCGGCCGGGACCCTCGGGGCCCGCCGCTGCCTGTCTGCCTGCTCCAGCAGGGCGTGTTCACCGCGGACGAGGTGTCGGCGCTGAACCTGCCGCACGGCCACACGCACGCCGCCGACGCCCGGTGCACCGGGCACGCTTGTGTCGCGGACGTGGACGACTACGAGCGGACGTGGGCGGGGAGAGACCCGGGGGTCGCCGCAGGACGCGGCGGGACGGTCACACCAGCCGGCGGGCCGTCGCCCAGCGCGTCAGCTCGTGGCGGTTGGACAACTGGAGCTTGCGGAGGACCGCGGAGACGTGGGACTCGACCGTCTTGACGGAGATGTACAGCTGCTTGGCGATCTCCTTGTACGCGTAGCCGCGGGCGATCAGGCGCAGGACCTCGCGCTCGCGCTGGGTGAGGCGGTCGAGGTCCTCGTCGACCGGCGGAGCGTCGGTGGAGGCGAAGGCGTCCAGGACGAAGCCCGCCAGACGCGGGGAGAAGACCGCGTCGCCCTCCTGGACGCGGAAGACGGAGTCGATCAGGTCCGAGCCGGTGATCGTCTTGGTGACGTAACCGCGCGCGCCGCCGCGGATCACGCCGATCACGTCCTCCGCCGCGTCCGAGACGGACAGGGCGAGGAAGCGGACGGGCCGCTCGGCGTCGGCCATCAAGGGGGCGCAGCGGCGCAGGACCTCGACGCCGCCGCCGCCCGGGAGGTGCACGTCGAGGAGGACCACCTCGGGCCGGGTCGCGGTGATGACCGTGACGGCCTGGTCGACGTCGGCGGCCTCGCCGACGACCTCGACGCCGGTCTGCGCGGTCTCGCCGATCTCGGCCTGGACCCCGGTGCGGAACATGCGGTGGTCGTCGACGAGGACCACCCGCACCCGGCGCTCCCCCGCACCGCCGTCCGCCGGTCCCGCCGCCGCGTTGCCCTCGGTCGCGTCGCTCATGACGTCTTCTCCGCCCTCTCCATCTCCAGCTCGACCTCCGTGCCGCCGTCCGGCACCGCGCGCAGCCGCGCCGTGCCGCCGTTGCGCTCCATGCGGCCGATGATCGATTCTCTGACGCCCATGCGGTCGGCGGGTATCGCGTCGAGGTCGAAGCCGGGACCGCGGTCCCGCACGGACACGAAGACCGTCCTGCCCTCGACCTCGGCGTACACCTGCACCGCGCCGCCCTCGCCACCGTACTTGGCGGCGTTCACCATGGCCTCGCGGGCCGCCTGCATCTGTGCCCCGATCCTCTCGTCGAGCGGACAGTCGCCGACTATCACGACCTCGATGGGCACACCGTGCTTGTCCTCGACCTCCGCGGCGTTGCGCTTGACGGCCTCGGCGAGGGTGGTGGGCTCGTCGTCCTCGTCCTTGCCGTTGCCCTCGGGCTTGTAGAGCCAGGCGCGCAGGTCGCGTTCCTGGGCACGGGCCAGGCGGCGCACCTCGCCCGCGTTCTCCGCGTTGCGCTGGATCAGGGTGAGGGTGTGCAGCACCGAGTCGTGCACGTGGGCGGCTACCTCCGCGCGTTCCTGGGCGCGGATGCGCATCAGCCGCTCCTCGGAGAGGTCCTGCGTCATGCGCACCAGGTACGGGCCGGCGAGGAGGGCGATGCCGACGAGGACGGCGAGCGCGGCCTGCAGGACGGAGCCCAGGTGGGCGGCCGACCCCTGCAGGACGAAGATCGCGGAGACACCGGCCGTCACCAGCAGGACACCGGCGACCGACCGCAGCAGCGTGACGGTGCGCCGGTCGCGGCCGACCTCGGCCCAGCGGGCCCGGCGGGCGTTGTCCGCCTGGCGCCAGACGAGGGCGACGCCCGCGCCGACCAGGACGACCGGCCACAGGTAGGCCCTGGCGCCGTTGCCGAGGTCCACGTTGCCCACGAAGATCATGGCCACGACGACCATGAGGAGCAGGGCGACGATCTGCCCCTTGTCCGGCTTGCGGGCGACGATCCTGCGCCGTCCGTCCGGCGAGGTCTCGGTCGTGACCAGGGACGGGGGTTTCTGCGCGTCGACGCCGCCGACGCCGAGCGGTACGAAGAACCAGAACGCCGCGTAGAGCAGGGCGCCGAGGCCGTCGGCCATGAAGAGGCCGACGAAGACGAGTCGTACCCAGATGACGGGCAGCCCGAGGTGTCCGGCGAGCCCCCGCGCCACGCCACCGAGCCAGCGTCCGTCGCTGCTGCGGTAGAGCTTGCGCGGCGGCCGCGGTTCGAGAAGGGGTGGTGCTGCGGCGTCCGGCATGTCAACGATGGTCACACGGCCCGCCGAGGGGGAGCATCAGGGTCGGTCCCTAAGACTCCCCTGATCTTCGGACCGCGGGCTCCTCGAACGCCTCCCGGGCGCCGGATCAGGGCCGATATCAGGGTCCGACCAGGGTCGCACCGGCTGCCGCCACGGCGTCGCGCCCGTCACCATGGACTCATGACAGATCACGAGCACGCCGCGACGGGCCCGGGACCCGGCTCCGGACCGCGCCCACCGCGGGGCGTCGGACCGCGGGACGCCGCACCCGCCGCGGATGCCGGGGAGGCCGTCGGCACGGACGTGCCGGAGCCGCCCCGCCGGTTCCACCGCGACCGGCGGCACAAGACGCTCGCCGGGGTGTGCGCCGGCCTCGGGCGGCAGTGCGACATGGACCCCGTGATCTTCCGCATCACGCTCGCGGTACTGGCCGCGACCGGGGGCATCGGCCTCATCTTCTACGGCTTCGCCTGGCTCTTCGTCCCGTACGACGACGAGGACGAGAACGAGGTGCGCAAGCTGCTGACCGGCCGGGTCGACGGCCAGGCCCTGACGGCCGTGCTGTTCGCGCTGGTCGGCTGCGGGGTGTTCCTGACCCTGCTGAACAACGGCGGGGTGCTCAGCTTCGCCGTGATACTTTCCCTCCTCCTCGCGGGTGCGGGCTACTGGTCGCGGCAGCGCGACGCCCCCGGCCCCGACCCGCTCGCCGCCCAGGCCGTCGCCGACGCCCCGCCCGAGGCCAAGGCGCCGCCGGCCGCCGTCACCTACCCGTCCTGGTGGCGCGACCCCATAGTCAAGGACGGCACCCACGTCGGCGGTACGGGATACCTGTGGGGTCCCGAGGACTCCCGCGACCGGGACATCGCGGCGGCCGTCACCATCGGGCGCGGCGCCTACCGCGACCGGGACCGGGACATCCCGGCCGACCGGTCCTCCCGGCGTCCGCAGCCGCGCGGCGTCCACGGCATCGGCGGCTTGGTCTTCCTGCTCGCCCTGCTCGCGGGATTCCTCGGCACCCGCCTGACCTGGGACGACCACCCGCTCGGCACCAGCCTGCAGACGGGGCTGGCCTGTGCGCTGGCGGTCTTCGGCGTGGGGATCGCGGTCAGCGCGTTCCTGGGCCGCACGGGGGCCGGTTCGGTCTTCCTGGCGATCCTCACGGCGGGTCTGCTCGCCGGGTCGGCCGCCCTGCCGAAGGACGCCGGCACCGAGTGGACGCGGAGCACCTGGAGGCCCGCGACGGTCGCCGACGTCCACCGACGCTACGACCTGGGCACCGGCACCGGCACCCTCGACCTGTCCCGCCTGGACCTGGCCCGAGGACAGACGGTGACCACCCGGGTCGACGTGGGCGTGGGGCGCATACGGGTGATCGTGCCGCGGGACGTGGCCGTGCGGCTGAACGCCGAGGTGGGCGTGGGCGACATCCAGCTCCCCGGCGACGACGCGAAGGACGTGGACGTGGCACCCGGCAAGCACAAGGAGGCCACGCTGTCCCCCGCCCAGGGCGTCGAGGACGCCGGCACGCTCGACCTCGACCTCCAGGTCGGCCTCGGACAGGCGGAGGTGTCCCGTGCTGCGTCATGACGTCCAGCCCGGCCGACTGGTCGCCGGTGCCTTCCTGACCGCGACGGCCGTGATCTACGCCGGTGACGCGGGGGCCCTGTGGGAGACCCCGTGGTTCGTGATCGTCCCCGTCGTCGTCGGCGGCCTCTGCCTGGCCGGCGCGGTCGGGGTGCTGACCCGGGCGGTACGCCGGCGCCGACGGACACTGCGCACGGACCCGGCCACGGACCCGGACGGGACCCGGGCGGACCTCACGGGCTGACCTCTCGGGCCGGCCTCTCGGACCGGCCTCTCGGACCGAGGGGCCTACCGGTACCCGCCGGTCCGCCGGCGGCGCCGGGTGTGCAGTACCGCGTCCAGCGAGAGGAACGGAGTACCGGCGAGGACGAGGGGGAGCCAGGCCATGAGGTAGGCGAGGTCATTGCCGTAGTAGTACGGGTCGGAGGCCCAGCTGACGGTCAGCCACAGGCTGAGCGAGATCAGCGCGCCGCCGAGCGCCGCCAGACGGCCCAGCAGTCCGAGCAGCGTGCCGATGCCGACGGCCAGCTCGCCCAGGGCGATGGCGTAGCCGAAGCCGGGCGGGCTCTTCAACGCCAGGTCGACCAGGGCGGGGACGGCCGAGGAGTCGCGGACGGCGCGCATCATGTCGCCGATGGATCCGGCGCCCGAGTCCTTCAGGAACGCGCTGTCGGTGAGCTTGTCCAGGCCCGCGTAGACGAAGGTGACGCCCAGGAAGATCCGCAGAGGCAGGAGGGCGTACCGGGTGGCGCCGTCGCGCCAGTCCCGGCCGCCGTTGAGACCGGACACGTGCGGGTCCGTCCGCATGCCGTGCGTCATCACTGCCAGTCACCTCTCGCCCACGCATGTCGACCCCGTCGAAGGTCAGCAGTCACCGACCTCTTCGACAGACCATACGCACGACGTACGGGCCACGCTCGGTCCCCGTCCGATCGGGGTGACCGGGGCGGTCAGTCCGTCACGTCGATCGCGTACCGGTTCGTCTCCACGCCCGCGCCCGTGATCACCTGGACCTCCACCCGGCCCGGCTCCACGTCCGCCGGCACCGGCACGGTCAGCACGGTGTCCGTCGGGTTGCTGAAGCCGCCGGGCACGGGGACCAGGGGCACGTGGACGTGGACGGTGCCGATGCGGACGATCATGCGCGACAGGCGGTCCGCGCGCTGGGCGCCCGGCGGCACGAAACCGGCGCCGCGGATCTCGATGTCGTCGCCGGTGCGGATCGGGGCGTCCAGGTCACCGGCCTCGCGCGCCCGGACCACGGACAGGATCACGGGCCGGCCGCCCTCCGCGTACTTGCCGGCCACGTAGGTCGCCGCCGACACCAGCACCACCACGGCGAGCCCCCACGGCAGGTCGGGCAGCTGCTCCGGCCGCCGGGCCAGCCGTACCGCCGCGAACACGAGGGCGACCGCGCTGATCACGACGTACTGGATGTCGGCGAACGTCCCGCGGCCCGCGTCGTCCGTCAGCAGGTCGGCCGCGCGCGGCCGGTCGGCGCGCACCTTCTGCAGCCGTTGCCCGAGCACCCGCAGCCCGACCACCCGGCGCACCAGCACCGCGATCCCGCACACCACGGCGAGCACGGTCACCACTCCGGCGCCGCGGGCGAGTTCGAGCCCGGAGATCAGCGCGTCCCGTCGCTCGTGCCCCGAGGCCACCGCGAGCTGCCCGGCCAGGACGAGCACGGCGTAGGCGACGAAGAGCACCCAGGCCGCCGCCACGGCCCGGGACGTGGAGAGGCGGTTGTCCTCGCCGATGACCGGGGCCAGGGCCCCGCCCCGTGCCCGGTGGAACCAGGACGCCGCCGTCAGCGCGCCGGCCACGACCACGGCCGCCGTCAGCCCCGCGGTGCGCGCCGCCGACCAGCCGGCGCCGACCGCGGTGAGCGACTGGGCGAGCAGCAGCACCACGACCGCGGCCCACACGGCCCCCGTGGTGCGGCGCCCCAGGCCCGCGAGCCACGCCTCGCCCTCGGCCCGGCCGCGTTCGGCGACGGCCTCCGCGGACTGGGCGAGCTCCTCGGAGACCCACTGCCGGGAGGCCGAGGCCGAGTGGGCCACCGCGGCCGGCAGCCCCTGCCCGGCCGCGAACTCGTCCCGCCTGAGCAGGAACGCGGCGACCGCCCGGCGGTGCCCCTCGCGGGCGCCGTGCGGACAGTCCCCGCACGTGCAGCCGCCTTTGTGCGGCGCCTCGTACGCGCCCTCGCCCGATCCGCTCCCGCGTCTCGCCTCCTGCACCGCCACGCCCGACGCCCGCCTTCCCGAAGCCTGCCGAAACACCTGCGGCACACACGTGCGCCGACACCCGTAAGTCCCTTGGGGCGCCTGCGAATTGTGCCGTACGCCAGGCCCCGCGCGCCCGGCGCCCCCGGTCCCCTCTGCTCAGCGCGGGTGACGTGCGGACCGCCGTGTTGACCCGGCCGCGAGAACTCCCCACGGCCGGGGCAGCCGGCGCGACGGGGCTCGGACGCTCGACGGCGGCACGGTCCGGATCGCGCGGGTGAGACCGGCGGAAAGACGACAGAAGATGTCCGGTATCGGCGCCACACTCCCCGTATGACACCGCGCACCAAGGGCCCCGGCTGGGCCTTCTTCACAGCCGCCGAACCCGGACTCGCCGCTCTCGTGGAGGCGCGCTTCGGGGCGTACCGGCACCACACGCTCGCGACCCTGCGCCGGGACGGGTCGCCCCGCACCACGGGCCTGGAGGTGCGGTTCCTCGGCGGCGAGCTGTGGCTCGGCATGATGCACGGCTCGCTCAAGGCGCTCGACCTGCGCCGCGACCCGCGCTTCGCGCTCCAGGCGAACCCCGGGGAGGGCACCGGCATGGGCGGCGGCGACGTACGGATCTGCGGGCGGGCCGTCGAGGTCGACGACCCGGAGACCAAGGGCGGGTACGTGAAAGAGGTGGAACCGCCGCAGCCGTTCCACCTCTTCCGCACCGAACTGACGGAGGTCGTACGGACCTACGTCGAGGACGAGACGTATCTCGTCACCCAGGTCTGGAGGCCCGGAGAGCCGGTGCGCACTCTCCGACGGACCTGACCGTCGGGACTACTCCCACTCGATGGTGCCCGGCGGCTTCGAGGTGACGTCGAGGACCACGCGGTTGACGTCCTTCACCTCGTTGGTGATGCGGGTGGAGATCTTGCCGAGGACGTCGTACGGCAGGCGCGACCAGTCGGCCGTCATCGCGTCCTCGGAGGAGACGGGCCGCAGCACGATCGGGTGGCCGTAGGTGCGGCCGTCGCCCTGGACACCGACCGAGCGGACGTCGGCGAGCAGCACCACGGGGCACTGCCAGATGTCGCGGTCGAGGCCGGCCGCCGTCAGCTCCTCGCGGGCGATGGCGTCGGCCTCGCGGAGCAGGTCGAGCCGCTCCTTGGTGACCTCGCCGACGATGCGGATGCCGAGACCGGGGCCGGGGAACGGCTGGCGCTGGACGATCTCCTCGGGCAGGCCCAGTTCCTGGCCGACCATGCGGACCTCGTCCTTGAACAGCTTGCGCAGCGGCTCGATCAGCTTGAACTCCAGGTCCTCCGGGAGTCCGCCGACGTTGTGGTGGGACTTGATGTTCGCGGCGCCGGTACCGCCGCCGGACTCGACCACGTCGGGGTAGAGGGTGCCCTGGACCAGGAACTCCACGGCCGGGCCCTCGTCGGCGATGATCTCGGCCTGGGCCTGCTCGAAGACGCGGATGAACTCGCGGCCGATGATCTTCCGCTTCTCCTCGGGGTCGGTGACCCCCTTGAGCGCGTTCAGGAACCGCTCGCTCGCGTCGACGACCTTCAGCTGGACGCCGGTCGCGGCGACGAAGTCCTTCTCGACCTGCTCGGTCTCGCCCTTGCGCATCAGGCCGTGGTCGACGTAGACGCAGGTCAGCTGGGAGCCGATGGCCTTCTGGACGAGGGCGGCGGCGACGGCGGAGTCCACGCCGCCGGACAGGCCGCAGATGGCGCGCTTGTCGCCGACCTGCTCGCGGATGGCCGCGACCTGCTCCTCGATCACGTTGCCCGTGGTCCAGTCGGGGCTCAGGCCCGCGCCGCGGTACAGGAAGTGCTCCAGCACCTGCTGCCCGTGCGTGGAGTGCATGACCTCGGGGTGGTACTGGACGCCGTAGAGCTTCTTCTCGTCGTTCTCGAAGGCGGCGACCGGGACGACGTCCGTGGAGCCGGTGACGGTGAAGCCCTCGGGGGCGGCCGAGCAGGCGTCGCCGTGCGACATCCACACGACCTGCTCGTCCGGGGTGCCCTCGAAGAGGGTGGAGGACGGCTTGGAGACCGTCAGGTCGGTGCGGCCGTACTCACGGGCGCCGGAGTTGTCGACGGTGCCGCCGAGGGTCTGGGCCATCAGCTGGAAGCCGTAGCACATGCCGAAGACGGGGACGCCGGCCTCGAAGAGGGAGCGGTCGAGGGTCGGGGCGCCCGGCTCGTACACCGACGAGGGTCCGCCGGAGAGGATGATGGCCGCCGGGTTCTTGGCGAGCATCTCCTCGACCGGCATGGAGCTCGGCACGATCTCGCTGTAGACCCGCGCCTCGCGGACGCGACGGGCGATGAGCTGGGCGTACTGCGCACCGAAGTCGACGACCAGGACGGTGTCGGGGGCGGCGGCAGCGGGAGTCGCTGATGACACGGGGTGCCTTCCGGCGGTCGGGCGGGGGTCTTGTACTCCCGATTCTACCGAGACGGGCAGGTGGAACGTCCCGCCCGAGGCGCCCCGCCCGCACCCGGCCCCGCGTCTCACCATGCGAACCCGTTTGGACACGGTCCGTTCCCGGGGCATACTGGGCCCATGCTCACGCACCAGACCTTCCTGTTTACCTATGGCAACCGGCCCACCGGCTGCCATGGTCGTGCTGCTTGAGCAACTGACAAGCGACTTCCCAGGCGCCCCGGGCCGACAAGGTCCGGGGCGCCTGTCGTTTCCGGACCCTGCCGGCCCGGGGCACCGCCCCACCCCCGGCGAGGAGCCCCCGAGATGACCGTCACCACCGCAGACAAGACCGGCGCCCGCACCACCGAGGCCGCCGACGTGATCACCGGCGCCCGTGAGCGCATCGACGCGCTCGACGACCGGATCATCGGCCTGATCCAGGAACGGATGGCCGTCTCCGCCGTCATCCAGGAGGCGCGGATCACCTCCGGCGGCCGGCGCGTGAACCTCTCCCGCGAGATGGAGGTCCTCGGCCACTACCGGGACGCGCTGGGCAAGCCGGGCACGGCGCTGGCGATGACGATGCTGGAGCTGTGCCGGGGTCGCATCTGAGTTCGGCACGTTCTCACCCGTACGGCGCGTGACCGTCGCGCGGGACGCTTCGTTGGTCCCGGTGTCCGCGCCAGCCAGGGGCGGGCCCGAAAGAACCACGCGTGGCTCACCGGAGCGATGAGACGTACGGATCGTGCCGTACGTCGTGGGACCTCGCTCCGGGAAGTGACCGGACGGCAGGGGACAGCAGTCCGGTCACCCAAGAGAACGGCCGGCTCCGGGGACGCCCGGGGCCGGCCGACGGAACGCCCGGGCCCGGGCGACCGCCGACAACTGCACGGGGAAGGGCCCCGCGGCCGCAGCCCGCGGGGCCCTTCCCTTGCGTGTGACACAGGACACATAAAGATCCTGTGAGTTCGGGGACAACCATTCACAGGGTTCACTGATCCAACACGTCGAACTGATGAACCAAGGGCCGACCCGCGCCCCCTGCGCGGAGGCCTCCCTGACTTTCCCTCCGTACCGCGCCCACGCGGTGCGCCGGACTTTCCGAGGTCTTCATGAAGCTTCGTCGCGCCATGGCAGCAGCGGCTGCCACGGCAGTGATAGCCCCCTTGGCGCTGCTCGCGGCCCCCGCCGCCTACGCGACCGAGGACCCGTCCCCGTCCGCCTCGTCCAGCACGTCCACGGGCGAGGAGACCAAGGAGCCGGACACCACGGAGTCCGAGACGGCGACCGCGCCGGCGCCGGGCGGCTCCACCTCGACCACCACCGCCGAGCCGAGCCAGTCGTCCACCGCGACCGCCCCGGCCCCCGGCGCGTCGCAGTCCAGCACCGCCGCTCCCACGTCCCCGGCGCCGAGCACCTCCGCTCCCGAGGAGACGGAGTCCCCGGAGCCCGAGCCGTCCGAGTGCGAGGACACCAAGGTCGACGTCAGCATCACCGGCCTGCCCGGCAAGATCGCGGCGGGCAGCGGCTGGCACAAGTTCTCGCTGAACGTGGTCAACAACTCGGACTCCACCCTCCAGGACCTGTCCTACCTCGCCGGCGCGTCCCCGGACGAGGACGGCTACGACCTGTTCAAGAGCAAGCAGGTCAGCCTGCAGGCCTGGAACCCCGACGACAAGGTCTGGGAGGACCTCGACGAGTACGGTTACGCCTTCGGCTGGGCCGGTTACACCCCCGAGCTGAAGCCCGACTACGAGGTCGACGTCCCGCTGCGCATCAACGTGAAGGCCGGTGCCCCGGTCGGCGCCGGCTTCACCCTGGGCGCCACCCTCTACGGTGACGCCGACGGTCAGTGCGCGGGCGTCGGTGCGGCCGCCTACAAGTTCCAGATCGTCGCCGCCGGCACGGACATGGACGGCACCAAGCCGCAGGAAGGCGGCAAGGCTCCCGTCACCGACAAGAAGCCCGCCGCCAACGCGCCGGTGGTCACCGGCAGCCTCGCCGAGACCGGTTCCAGCTCCGCGCTGCCGATGATCGGCCTCGCCGGCGGCCTCGCCGTCGTCGTCGGTGGCGGTGCGGTGTTCGCCGTCCGTCGCCGCAAGGCCGGTGCCGAGGCGTAAGCGCTGAACCGCACGGCTTGACGCAAGACAAGAAGGACCTGCGCTCGGAGGGGGGCGCAGGTCCTTCTCGCCGTACCGGGCGCGCTACTTCTTCGGCGGCACCGCCGGTATCCCGAGGAACGGCAGCCGCAGCGCGCCGAACGCCTCCGCCGGGACCGCCGGGGACTTGGGCTCGACGGGGGCCAGTCGTTCGTACGCCGCGCCCTGCGCCGGGCGCGGGTCCTCCTCGCCCTTGTTGGGCCAGTACGACATCGCCCGCTCGGCCTGGGCCGTGATGGTCAGGGACGGGTTGACGCCCAGGTTGGCGGAGACCGCGGCGCCGTCGACGACGGAGATGCCGGGGTGGCCGTACAGCCGGTGGTAGGGGTCGATGACGCCGGTCTCGCGGGAGGCGCCGATCGGGCAGCCGCCGAGGAAGTGGGCGGTGAGCGGGGTGCCCATCAGCTCGCCGACGTTGGAACCGGCGAAGCCGTTGATCTCGGCCGCGAGGGCCGAGGCCCCGTCCGTCGCCGCCTTGATCTGCTTCGGATTGGGCGAGCCGTGGCCCTGACGCGCGGTCAGCAGGCCCTTGCCGAGGCCCGTCTGCTTCAGGTACGTCGTCAGGGAGTTGTCCAGCGACTGCATCACCAGGCCGATGATGGTCCGCTCCGACCACCTGCGGTTGGACAGGGAGCGCAGCACCTGCAGCGGGTGCCGGGCCGCGTTGCCGAGGAAGCCCAGGACGCGGGAGGCGCCGGAGGCGTCGGGGCCGGCGTACGGGACCTGGAGGATGGACAGGCTGCCCATCGAGTTGGAGCCCTTGCCGTAACGGACGGGCTCGATGTGGGTGTCGGCGTCCGGGTGGATGGACGACGTGATGGCGACGCCGCGCGTGAAGTCGGCCCGTGGCTCGCCGGTGGCCCTGCGGTAGCGCCGGTCGTCGGTCAGGGCGCCGACCAGGGCCTCGGAGTTGGTGCGGGTCAGCTCGCCGAGCCGGTCGGAGAGGTAGGGCAGCTGGCGGTTCGCCTTCATGCGGTGCAGCAGCGTCTGGGTGCCGTAGGTGCCGGCGGCGATGACGACGCGGCGGGCCGTGAAGGTGCGGCCGGCGCCCTTCCTCCGCCGGTCGGTGGGGAGCGTGGCGACCGCGAAGCCGCCGCGTGAGTCGTCGGTGACCGAGACGACCGTGGTCATCGGGTGGACGACCGCGCCCGCCTTCTCGGCGAGGTACAGGTAGTTCTCGTTGAGGGTGTTCTTCGCACCGTGCCGGCAGCCGGTCATGCACTCGCCGCACTCGTTGCAGGCCCTGCGGTCCGGTCCCGCACCGCCGAAGTAGGGGTCGGGCACCCGCTCGCCCGGCCTGGCCCGCACCGTCCCGTCGGCGTCCTCGCCGTCGCCGAAGAAGACGCCGACCGGTGCCATGTGGAAGGTGTCGCCGACGCCCATCCGTTCGGCGGCGGCCTTCAGGTGCACGTCGGAGGGGGTCATCGTCGGGTTGAGGCGGACGCCGAGCATGCGGCGGGCCTGGTCGTAGTACGGCTTCAGCTCCTCCTCCCAGTCCGTGATGTCCCGCCACTGGGGGTCGTCGAAGAAGGGCTTCGGCGGTATGTAGAGGGTGTTGGCGTAGTTGAGGGAGCCGCCGCCGACCCCGGCGCCCGCCAGGACCATGACGTTGCCGAGCAGGTGGATGCGCTGGATGCCGAACATGCCGAGCTTCGGCGCCCAGAGGTAGTTCTTGAGGTCCCAGGAGTTCTTCGGCAGCGACTCGCGGGTGAAGCGGCGGCCGGCCTCCAGGACGCCGACGCGGTAGCCCTTCTCGGTCAGGCGGAGGGCGGACACGGAGCCGCCGAAGCCGGAGCCCACGACGAGGACGTCGTAGTCGTACCCGTCGTCGTGGCCGTTCTCGTCCCGGATCTGGACAGACTTCTCCTGCGACACGTGCTCTCCTCGTTGAGAACGGGCGGACTGGGGCCTAGCGGAAGCGGAACGCCTTCATCAGCCGCAGGCTCCGGCTCATGAACTCCGCGTACTTCTCGTCGTCCATGCCGAGGGACGGTGCCATCGGCAGCAGCCGCTGGTGGGCGACGGTCTGCGCCTCGGTGTACTTGAGGATGCCCTCGGAGCCGTGCCGGCGGCCGAGTCCGGAGTCCTTCATGCCGCCCATCGGCGACTGGACGCTGCCGTAGGCGGGCGCGTACCCCTCGTTGATGTTGACGGTGCCGGTGCGCAGCCGGGCGGCGACGTCCCGGCCGCGCCGGGCGTCCTTCGTCCAGACCGAGGAGTTCAGGCCGTACGGTGTGGAGTTGGCCTGCTCGACGGCCTCCTCCTCGGACGTGAAGCGGTAGACGGAGACGACCGGGCCGAAGGTCTCCTCGGCGCACACGGTCATGGGGGCGGTGACCCCGTCGAGGATGGTCGGCTCGTAGAAGTACGGGCCGATGTCGGGGCGGGCGACACCGCCGGTGACCAGCTTCGCGCCGTGCGCGAGCGCGTCCGCCACGTGCCGCTCGACCGTCTCCAGCTGCCGCTCCCCCACCAGCGAGCCCATGTCGGCGCCGTAGGCGAGGGAGGTGCCGAGCCGCATCGCCCTCGTGCGGGCGGCGAAGCGCTCCAGGAAGGCGTCGGCGACCGACTCGTGGACGTAGAGCCGCTCGATGGAGATGCACAGCTGGCCGGCGGAGGAGAAGCAGGCGCGGACGGCGCCCGCCGCGGCCTTCTCGATGTCGGCGTCCTCCAGCACCAGCATGGCGTTCTTGCCGCCGAGTTCGAGGGAGACGCCGACCAGGCGGGCGGCGGCACCCTGGGCGACCTCGCGGCCGGTGCGGGTGGAGCCGGTGAAGGAGACGTAGTCGGCGTGCCTGACGACCTCGGGGCCGACGACCGGGCCGTCGCCGAGGACGACCTGGAAGACCTCCGCGGGCAGCCCGGCCTCGATGAGGAGGTCACGGGCCCACAGGGCGGTCAGGCAGGTCTCGGTGTCCGGCTTCATGACGACCGCGTTGCCCGCGACGAAGGCGGGGAGCGCGTCCCCGACGGACAGCTCCAGGGGGTAGTTCCAGGGGGCGATCTGGCCGACGACACCGCGCGGGTGGCGCAGTTCGGTGACCTTCGTCAGGGTCGGGATGGCGCCGGCGTGCCGCTTCGGCTTCAGGTACGCGGCGGCACGGCGGCCGTAGTGCCGGGCGGCGACGGCGACGGCCTGGACCTCCTCGTGGGCGTGCAGGCGGGCCTTGCCGGTCTCCAGCTGGATGAGGTCGAGGACCTCGGCCTGGCGCTGGAGGACCAGGTCGTGGAAGCGCAGCAGGACGGCGGCGCGCTGCCGCACCGGTGTCCGGGCCCACACGGCCTGGGCGGCGCGGGCCTGTTCGAAGGCCCCGGCCACGTCCTCGGGCGTCGACTCGGGCAGGTCGGCCAGCTTCTCGCCGGTGAACGGCGTGTGGTTGGCGGTCCGTCCGGAACCGGCGACGCCCTTGGTGAGCCGGGCGACCAGCTCGGGGGTCACCACGTCCGCCGCGGTGCGGGCGCCCGCGGGGGCGGGGGCGAGGGGATTGGTGCCGGTGGTCTCCGGGGCCTGCGCGTCCGTCATGACTCGCAGCGTATGACGCCGGACGGGCTTTGTGTACCCGTGGGTAACGGGGATTCACGGAGTGCTCACACGCTGCCAGCGATCACTGGCGACAAACCCGCTGATCAGGCCGGTCAGAGCTGGTCGACCTCCCAGTTCTCGATCACCGTCCGGGCGATCCTCCGTCCTTCGTCGGCGAAGTACCCCGTGCGCGGGTAGTCGATCCAGAGGTTGTACATGTCACCGTTGTCGGCCCGGTAGTACACGATGTGGAACTCACGCTCGCGCGGGTTCTGCGTGTCCGTCGTCGTGTACTCGATGACGTTCTCGGCGGCCTTGCGGCCTTTGTACTCCGTCTCGCGCGGCTCGCCCTTGGGAGCGGGCTCGTCGGCGAAGTCCCAGGTGTACTCGCCGTCCTTGAGCAGGTCCCAGTCGGCCCAGGCGTCGGCCGCGGCGGTGTCCGGGATCTTGCCGTCCTTGTCGTCCTTCTTGATGTCGCGGTCCACGCGGACCGTCACCGCGCCGCTCGGGTCGGCGAACGTCTCGTGGGTGCCGTCCCAGTCGTCGTCGTGCTTCTGCTTGACGAACGCGGCCGGCACGGCGACGCTCATGCCGACCTTCTTGCCGAGGTCCTGCTTCTCCCAGCCTTTGGGCAACGGCCCCGCGAACGGGTCCGCGATCACCAGGTACGCCCCCACCGCCGCGGCGACGACCACCGCGCCGAGCGCGATCCACGCCCTGCGCCCCGGGCGGGCGCCCCGGCCGCCCGCCGGGGACCCGGCGATGACCTGGGTGGGCTGCGGCGCCGGCGGATTGGCGGCCGCCTCCAGCAGGGAGCGGACCCGGGCGGCGTCCGGGCGGCGGGCCGGGTCCTTGTCCAGCAGGCCGGTGATCGCCTCGGCCAGCGGGCCCCGCGCGGCGGCGGGCGGCGCCGGTACGGCGTTGAGCACCGACTGGAGCGTGGCCGGGGTGTTGCTGCGGCGGAACGGCGAGACGCCCTCCGTCGCCGCGTACAGCACGACGCCCAGGGACCACAGGTCGCTCGCGGGGCCGGGGCGGCGGCCCAGCACCCGCTCGGGGGCGATGTACTCGGGCGAGCCGACGAAGCCGCCGGTGTCGGTCAGGTTGGTGTCGCCCTCGATCCGGGCGATGCCGAAGTCGGTGAGGACGACGCGGTCGTACCGGCCGAGCATCACGTTGTCCGGCTTCACGTCCCGGTGCAGGACGCCCGCCGCGTGCGCGGCTTCCAGGGCGCCGAGCACCTCCAGGCCGATCCGGGCGGCCTCGCGGGCGTCCAGGGTGCCCTCCTGCAGGGCGTCGCCCAGCGAGCGGCCCCGCACCAGCTCCATCACGATCCAGGGGCGGCCGTCCACCACGGCGACGTCGTACACGTCGACGACGGCCGGGTGGTCGAGCCGGGCCGCGGCACGCGCCTCGCGGCGCATCCGCTCGAAGGCCTTGTCCCGCTCGGGTGCGGGGAGGCCGTCGGGGACGCGGGGCTCCTTGACGGCGACCTCGCGGTCCACCGTCTCGTCCTTCGCCCGCCACACGGTGCCCATGCCGCCGTGTCCGAGCTTGGCGATCAGCCGGTAGCGGCCCGCGATCAGCCGTCCGGCGCCCGGCTCGCGCACGTCAGCCCGTGCCGACGCGGGCTGCGCCGGGGCGGCGCCGGCCGGGTCCGGCTGCCCGGGGGCCGGCACGGCCTGGGCGGGCACCGCGTACGGGTTGCCGGGATGCGGTACGGCAGCGGGCGGATTCGGCGGTCGCAGCGCGAAACTCGTCGGCTCGTCGGGCCCGCTTCCAACTCCCCCGTGGTTGCTCATGGACCATCCCTATCGTGCCGGGTGCGCCGAGATCCACCGGCTGTGTTCCGTGGTCACAGACCCGTGACACGCTCTGACGCTTATTTCCTATTCGGGCGGGTCCGCGGGCGCGGGGACGGTCGCCCGGCGGGTCACGGTGACCGTGGCGGTCGGCCCCCCGGAGGGCCCGGCGGGGGCCTCGGCGGAGGGCGCGGACCCGGCCCCCGGCGACGAGACGGGCGGGGACGCCGTCGGCGGTGTGCCGGGCGCGGACGTCGCCGGCGTACCGCCTCCGCCGCCGTCCTCGCCGTCCGCGAGCAGCACCGCCGCCGAGATACCCGCCCCGGCCGCCACGGCGACCAGGAGCACGGCCAGGAGCACGCCGCGCGTGGAGTACCGCGGCCGGCCGGGGCGGTGCGGTGCGGGCGTACGGCCCGTGGCCAGGAAGGCGCGCAGCATCCGTTCCGCCTCGGCGGCGTCCAGCCGGCGTTCCGGGTCGCGTTCCAGCAGGCCCCGGACGACGGGCAGGATCGGCGCGGCCTGCGCGGGCGGTCGGATCTCCTCCCAGACCACGGCGTGCAGGATGCCGCCCAGCGAGTCGCGGTGGAAGGGCGACACACCGCTGAGGACGGCGCACAGCAGCACGCCCAGCGACCACAGGTCGGACTGCGGTCCGGCCTTGGCGCCGGACATCCGCTCGGGGGCGGTGTACTCGGGCGAGCCGACGAAGGAGCCGGTCTCGGTGAGCGTGGTGGCGCCCGCGACCTGGGCGACGCCGAAGTCGGTGAGGACGACCCGGCCGTCCTCGGCGACCAGCACGTTGGACGGTTTCACGTCCCGGTGCAGGATGCCGGCCTCGTGGGCGGTGCGCAGGGCGCCGAGCAGGGCGACGCCGATCCGGGCGGCCTCGGGGGCGTCGACGGGGCCGTGGGCGAGGACGCGGTCGGCGAGCGAGCCGCCGTCGACGAACTCCATGACCATGTAGGCCCGTTCGTCGTCCTCGACGACGTCGTGGACGACGATGACGTGCGGATGCCGCAGCTGTGCCACCGCGCGGGCCTCCCGCAGGGTGCGCTCGCGGCGCCGCCGGGCCTCCGCCGCGGAGAGGGTCTCGTCGCGCGGGAGCGCCTTGACGGCCACCTGACGGCCGAGCAGCTGGTCGGTCGCCCGCCACACGATGCCCATGCCGCCGGCGCCGAGCCGCTCATGGAGACGGTAGCGGCCGGCGATGACACGCCCGCCGGACCCCTGGGTCACCATGTGTCCCATCATGCCCCACCAGGTGCTTCGGCTCCGGGCCGCCGGGCGGCGCGTGGCCGACAATCGACGGGCGTGCGGGCGCTGTCGGCCGGGCTCCCGCACGTGCGTGCGGCAGGGGTCAGGCCGGCTTCTCCCGCCAGCTGCGCAGCACGGCGGCGAAGTGCTCGCTCGTGACCGTCCAGTCCCGCGCGGGGGCGGACATGTAGATGACGTACTCGACGCCGTCCCTGGACATGTACATCTCCTCGACCGCGCGGCGCGGCCCGGCGACGTAGGGCGGGTCCTTGGCCAGCGCCGTCCAGGTGTACTCCCAGCGGGCACTGGGACGGTCGCGGTAGCTGGAGTGCTCGAGCGTCAGGCGCCGGTAGTCCACCAGCCGTTGGAGCTGCTGCTCCAGGTCGAGCTGGTGGGCGTAGGGGTCGCTGAAGTCGGGCGCGGTGTCCACGGCTATGCGCACGAAGTGCAGGCCGCCGTCGGGGGTGTAGTCGACCTGCCGCA
Source organism: Streptomyces sp. NPDC093586 (assembly GCF_044764905.1). Taxonomy (NCBI): domain Bacteria; kingdom Bacillati; phylum Actinomycetota; class Actinomycetes; order Kitasatosporales; family Streptomycetaceae; genus Streptomyces; species Streptomyces sp. NPDC093586. The sequence goes on from NZ_JBIWJA010000002.1 coordinate 101,763, forward strand.
GGCTGCCGCTGCCCTCGAGTTCCCGCCGCTCCCAGCCCCGGGGCAGGGAGAGGCTGAAACCCAGCGGGTCGTCGTGGCGCTCCCAGCCGGCCGGGACGGAACCCGTGGCCTCCTCGTCCGCGGAGGCGGAGGCGGAGGGTGATCCGGACGCGGACGCGGAAGGGGAGCCGGAGGCGGGCGGGGCGGACGTCCGGGCGGCGGCCCCCCGGTCCGTCTCCCGTCCCTTGTCCGCCGCCTGGAGCAGCACAGCGGTGCCGCCGCCGACCAGGGCGGCGACGACCAGCGCCAGGGCGAGCGTCCACAGGCGGCGCCGGGGACGTGCGGGAGCGCCGCCCGCGGGGCCGGCGGACGGCTGCCCCGGGACCGGCGTACCGCCGCTCGGCACGGGGCCCGCCGCCGGGCTTGCCGCCTGCTGTCCCACGGCCGTCGGGCCGGTCACCGGCGGGTACGGCGTCCACCCGTCCGTCCCCGGGTGGGCCGGAGGCTGCGCGTGCCCGGTGCCCGCGTACTGCGTCGGGACGTACGCCTGGGCCGCGTCCGGGCGCCGCCCCTCGGCCGCCTCGGCGAGCAGCTGCTCGGTCTCGGTCGCGTCGGGCCGGTCGGCCGGATCCTTGCGCAGCAGGGCGTTGATGACGGGCGCGAGCGGACCGGCGTCCCGGGGCTCGGCGGCCTCCTCCTCGACGACCGCCTGCATGGTGGTCAGCGGCGAAGTGCGGCGGAACGGCGACCGGCCCTCCACCGCCGTGTACAGCGTCGCGCCGAGCGCCCACAGGTCGGACGCGGGGCCCGGGTCGTGGCCGCGCACCCGCTCGGGCGCCAGGTAGTCCACGGAGCCGACGACCTCACCGGTGCGGGTGATGGTGGAGTCACCCTCGATCTGGGCGATGCCGAAGTCGGTGAGGAGCACCCGGCCGTCGTCGGCGAGCAGCACGTTGCCGGGCTTGACGTCGCGGTGCAGGACCCCGGCGGTGTGGGCGGCGCGCAGGGCGCGCAGCACCCACAGGCCGACACGGGCCGCCTCCCGCGGCTCGACGCACCCGTCGTCCTTGACCGCGTCGGCCAGGGAGCGGCCCTCGACCAGCTCCATCACGATCCACGGCCGGCCGTCGTGTTCGAGGACGTCGTGCACGGTGACGACGGCCGAGTGGTTGATCCGCGCGGCCGCGCGCGCCTCGCTCCGGGTGCGTGCCAGCAGGATGGCCCGGTCGCTCTCGGAGACGTAGTGCGCGGCGGTCAACTCCTTGATGGCGACGATCCGATGGAGCACCTCGTCGTGAGCGCGCCACACCCGGCCCATGCCACCGCTGCCGATGGGTTCGCCGAGCCGGTAACGGCCCGCGACGAGCCGGTCCTGCATCTGATTCACGTTTCCCCGCAATGGTCTTGTCAGGGCCAGACTAGGTACCGAGTCCCGTTCGGGGAACGGGCGGGGCGGTCCGGAGACCGCTCTGTGACGGTTGTCGCTTCCCGCGCCGGGACGCAACCGCCGGGCCGGTCACCGCGTCGGCCGGCGGACGCGCGCGGTCCCCCCGGTGCCCCAAGTCCCTTCAGCGCGTGTACTGGTACGTCGCCGACGCCTGTTCGTACAGCCGGGTCACCTCGTCGCGCTCCGCCTCCGGACCGCGCACCTGCACCACGTGGTAGCGCCCGCCGATCAGCATCGCGACGTTGCGCACGAACAGTTCGCCCCCGTCGGCGCCGGTCCAGGTGAACTGCCCCTCGGCCATGGCGCGTCCGCCCACCTCGATGTTCTTCAGCCCGCCGGCGGTGGCCCAGCTGGAGGCGCGGTACGGCGCCAACTCGGGTTCGCTGTCGCGCTGGTAGGTCATCGGGTCGGTGCCGAACTCGCCCGAGCCGTCCCGGCCGGGCACGATGATGAGCTGGAAGTCGCCCTTGCTGTAGACGACCTGGCCGCTGCCGTTGCGCGGTGTGCGGGTCCAGCCCTCGGCCACGGCGACCCGGAAGCCCTCCGGGTCCTTGCGCAGATCGAACCCGTCGGCGGTGTCGGGGCCGGCGGTCTGTGTCTCGGCGGATCCGGCCGACCCCGAGGAGGCGGGGTCGCTCTTCGGGGACGACCGCTCGGGCCGCGGCCCGCCGCCGGCCCCGGGCGACCGCTCGGACGGCGCCCGGCCCGCCTCGGCGGCGGCGCCCGTCCGACCGGGCGCGCCGGCCCCGTCGGTGTCGCTCTTCGGCATGAAGAACATGGCGTACGCGACCGCTCCGGCCAGGGCGAGCAGGATCAGCAGGAGCAGGGTCCGGCCGAGGCTGCGCGGTGAACGGTCCGGTTCCCGCCGGCCCCTTTTGTGCCGCCCGTGGTGGTCGGGCAGCCCGGCGCGCCGCCTGCGCACCAGCTCGCCCCGGCGGCGCACGATGGGCAGCCTGCTGGTGTCGGCGGGCGGGGCCGCGACGACGTGCAGTCCGGCCTCCGGTTCGGGTGCCGACCGCACCAGGGAACGCAGCCAGCCGCTCAGCTCCTCGAAGTCGATGCGCTCGGTGGGGTCCTGACGCAGCAGCGACTCCACGACCGGCCGCAGCGGTCCGCACTCCTCGGCGAACGCGGGCGGCTCCGCGCACACGATCTGCACCAGCTCGGCGGTCGACTCCTCCGGGTAGGGCGCGTGTCCCTGGACGGCGCGGAAGAGCAGCGCGCCCAGCGCCCAGAGGTCGGTGGCGGGGCCGATGGGAGCGGCCAGCTGCCAGTTCTCGTGCACCGGCCCGGCCTGCTCCGGGGCCCAGCGCTCGGTCACGGGCCCGACCACGGCCATCCGGGCCTGCCGTGCCCGCTCGGCGGCGAGCGCGGTGTCCGGCCCGCGCCGCGCGGGGGCGCGGGCGCCCGGATCGTCCCAGCCGCCGGTGGCCGGGGCGGGGGCGGCCTCCCGCCGCGGGGCGGGGGGCAGACCGGTGCGGTCACCGGCCGGTGCGGGGGCGGGGGTGCCCGCCGGGTCGCCGGACGTACGGGGCGTGGCACCGTGCCAGGGGGTCGTACGGACGCCGTAGGGGTCGGTGATCTGTCCGGGCGGTGCGGGGGCGCTGCCGTGCGCGGTGGTGCCGTCGTCGGGGGCGGAGCGGGCGCCGGGCAGGGCCGCGCGGCCGTTCTGCGCCTCCTGGACGCGGGCCGCGGCGCGGGCGCCCGCGCGGTAGGCGGCGATGGCCCCGGCGCGGGCGGCGCGGATGTCGCCGCCGGTGTCGCGCGGGGCGGGGGTGAAGCCGGCGGGGAGCCCGCGGGGGCCCTCCGGGCCGGCCGTGGGCAGTCCGCGCTCGTTGCGCGCCTCGATGGCGGCCCGCCGGGCGGCCTCGGGATCAGCGGCACCGGTTCCGGAGACCCCGGTCGTGCGTCCGGTACCGCCGGAACCGAAGGCGCCGGTGGCGGGTCCGCCCCCGCCGGAACCGAACGCCTCGGCCGCGGGACCGGGAAGGCCGCCACCCGACGCACCGGCCTCGCCACGGGTCCCGCCGGGACCGAACGCACCGGCCCCCGTGTCCGCCCCGCCGGGCCCCAGGGGCCCCCGAGGGTCCCGTGCCCCGGCCGCACGCCCGGCCGGACCGGCCCCCGGCCCACCGCTCTGTCCGTCGAAGCCCGAAGCCCCGGCCCCGGGGCCGGCACCGCCGGGACCCGGCGTTCCGCTTCCGCCGGTCCGCCCGCCCGGGCCCGGCGCCCCGGCAGCGTCCGCCCGCGCGGCCGGATCCGGGCCGTCCCCGTCGTCCTCCGGGGCGGGCACCGGGTCGTAGCCGCACAGCGCTTCCTCCGCCGCCCCGACCGCCAGGCCGGTCAGCATCACCCGGCCGTCGTCGCAGACCATCACCGTGCGGGCGGTGATGTTCCGGTGCACCCAGCCGTAGCCGTGCAGCACCCGCAGCGCCATGAGGACGTCGGAGGCAACCTCGGCCGCCCGGTACGGGGTCAACGGCTGCTCGGCGAGCAGGGCGGCCAGGGGCCTCGCGGCCACCAGCTCGCTCACGATCCACAGCGAACCGCCCTCGGCGAAGACGTCGAACACCTGGTCCAGACGCGGGTGGTCGGGAACCGCGGCCGCGGCCTGCGCGGCCTCCACGGCGCGCCGCACCACCGGGTCGGCCGGTCGCCCCGGGCCGCCCGGGGACGCCTGGTACCGCGGGCCGGGACGCCGGGCACCGCCGTCCCGGGCGGTGAAACCGTCGGGCAGGCCGTCCGCGTCGAGCACCTCCGCCTCGACGACCTCCGGCAGCGGCACCTGCCGGACCAGGACCTCCTGGCCGCTGTAGGTGTCGAAGGCCCGGCTCTCGGTCGGTTCGTACTCGTCGGAAGGCGGCAGCGGCAGGCGGTAGCGGTCGGCGAGTACCCGTCCCGCGTAGTCGTCCACGTTGCCTCCCCCGGCAGCCCGGTCGGTCGGTACCGGTCGGTCAATTCCGTTCGCCTGGCGGCCCGTTCCGGGTGCGTACGGTCCGCAAGCACTCACGATACGTGCCGGAGGCAACCCGCAGAGAGGGGATGCCGGATCTCGGGCCGCTCGGACCCGGGACCGCCGGGCTCAGGACTTGGGCGTGAAGGTCTTCGTCAGCGTCCGCCAGCTGTCCCGGCGCTGGTCGCCGTCCCAGTCGTCGGCCTTCGCCGTGTACATGAGCGCGTACCCCTGGTGGTCGTTGACGACGAACCCCCGGTCGACGGTCCGGTACGCGGTGCCGCCGTCCTGGTAGGTGAACTCCCAGTCGGCCGCGTTCCAGCCGCGGTAGCCCACCTTCTCGATGCGGATCTTCTTGTACTGGGGGCGCACCATGGACCGCTCCTGGTTGTTCCAGTCCGCGACCGGGTCGTCCTTGGGCGTGGACGTCCAGGCGACCAGCAGCTTCTGCCCGCCGGGCCCGGTGAACCGGTCGCCGGTGGAGCCCGAGGACTGGAACTTCCATCCCTCGGGCAGCCCGATCGAGTAGCCCTGGCCGCCCCGGTGGGTGGTGGCCGCGCCGTCGTCCTCGCCGGAGGCGCTCGCGCCGGGGGTGCCCGCGTCCGAGGAGGTGCCCGTCGCCGGCCCGGAGGCGGAGCCGTCGGTGCTGGGCCCTCCGGTCCCGTCCTGCCCGGTGTCACCGCTCGCGGCGGCGGTGGCGGTCGTGCCGCCGCCGGACGCGCCCTTGTCCGCGTCGTCGTCGCCACCGAGGGTGAGGGCGAGCACGGTGCCGAGGACGGCGAGGGCGACGATCACCGCGATGATCACGAGAGTCCGCTTCGGCACCACGTCGGTGAGCGGTGCGCGGGGCACGGGCCGGTGCGGCAGGTCCGGCGGCGGCATGACGGGCCAGCCGGAACTGCGTCCGCCCGCGGCGGCGTTCGGCGCGCCGGCGCCCCCGCCGGTCCCGGTCCCGGGGGCCGTCGTCCGGGCCGGTGCGGCCGCCGCCCCGGCGGTGCCCGACGCGGCGGTGGCACCGGCGGAGCCCGACCGGGTCCGTTCGTCGGCCGGCTCGGTGCGGGACGTGGCCGCGGCACCCGTCGCGCCCGCGCCCGCGGTGGCCTTCCGCACGGAGCGCAGGGCCCCGCGCAGCCGCTCCCCGGCCTCCTCCCGCTTGCCCGCGACGCCCGCCGCGCCGCCGCGCCGCGTGCTCTCGTCCTGCTGCGCCGGCAGCGGTACGACCTTGGTGGCGTCCAGCGGCTCCGCCGCGTCCGCGCGGGCCGCGGGCGCGTGGATGACCCTGTTGAGCATCGCGCGGGCGCCCGCGTCGTCGAGCCGCTGGGCGGGGTCCTTGGTGAGCAGCCCGTAGATGACGTCCCGCAGCGGTCCGGCGTTCTTCGGCTCCTCCAGGTTCTCCGTCATCACCGCGGTGAGCGTCGCGATGGCGGAGCCCTTGTCGTAGGGCGGGGTGCCCTCCACCGCCGCGTACAGCAGGCCGCCGAGGGACCACAGGTCGGCGGCCGGGCCGGGCTTGTGTCCGCGGGCGCGCTCCGGGGAGATGTAGGAGGGGGCGCCGACGAGCATGCCGGTGGAGGTGATGGACGGGTCGCCCTCGACCTGGGCGATGCCGAAGTCGGTGAGCACGACCCGGCCGTCCTCGGCGATCAGGACGTTGGACGGCTTCACGTCACGGTGCAGGATGCCCTCGCGGTGCGCGGAGCGCAGCACGTCGAGGACGGCGAGGCCCACCTCGGCGGCGCGCTTCGGGTCCAGCAGGCCGTCCTCCCGGATGACCTCGGCGAGCGACTTGCCCTCGACGAGCTCCATCACGATCCACGGCCGGTCGTCCTCCTCGACCACGTCGTAGACCGTCACGGCGCTGTTGTTGCGGATCCGTGCGATCGCCTTGGCCTCGCGCAGCGTGCGCGTGATCAGGCGGCGCTTCTCGTCCTCGTCGATGTTGCCCGGGAACCGCAGCTCCTTGACGGCGACCGTGCGCCCCAGGGTCTCGTCCTCGGCGCGCCACACCGTCCCCATGCCGCCGCGGCCGAGCACGTCCCCCAGCCGGTACCGCCCGGCGAGGAGACGTGCGCTCTTGTCCGTACGGGATGTCCCCGCCCGCTCCGCCTCCGACATGCGTCCCCTCATGCAACCCGCCCTGACAGAGCCTTCATTGTCTCTCACCCGGCAAGTGCTCGACGCCCAGGGTGCCTCTCGTGCCGCGCCCCGGCCCGGCACGGCGCGGGGCCCGTGGAACGGCGCGTTCCGCGGGCCCGCGCGAGGGGTGCGGGAACGCGCCGCACGGCGTACCGACCCCGTGTCACCGCGCCCGGCTCCCCTGTCGCGGCACGGCCGCCTACCGCGGCACGATGTCGGGCGCCCCGAGCCGGGCCGCGTCGGCCGTCAGGTCGTCCGGCTGGCGCTGCGACTCCCGCTCGGCCTCGACCCGCTTCTCGTAGTGCTGGACCTCGCGTTCGATCTGGCCCTTGTCCCAGCCCAGGACGGGTGCCATCAGCTCGGCGGCCTCGCGGGCGCTGCGGGTGCCCCGGTCGAAGGTCTCGATGGAGATGCGGGTGCGCCGGGTCAGGACGTCGTCCAGGTGCCGCGCGCCCTCGTGCGAGGCGGCGTAGACGACCTCGGCGCGCAGGTAGTCGTCGGCGGCGTGCAGCGGCTCGCCGAGCGAGGGGTCGGCGGTGACGAGATCCAGCAGCTCCTGCGCCATGGCGCCGTACCGGTTGAGCAGGTGTTCCACGCGCACCACGTGCAGGCCGGTGCGCGCGGCGATCCGCGCCCGCGCGTTCCACATCGCGTGGTAGCCCTCGGCGCCGAGCAGCGGGGTCTCCTCGGTGACGCAGTCGGCGACCCGCATGTCGAGCCCGTGCACCGCCTCGTCCACGGCGTCCTTGGCCATCACCCGGTACGTCGTGTACTTGCCGCCCGCCACGACGACCAGTCCCGGTACCGGGTGGGCGACGGTGTGCTCGCGCGACAGCTTGCTGGTGGCGTCCGACTCGCCGGCCAGCAGCGGTCGCAGCCCGGCGTACACGCCCTCGACGTCGTCGCGCGTGAGCGGCACGGCCAGCACCGAGTTGACGTGTTCCAGCAGGTAGTCGATGTCGGCGCTGGAGGCGGCCGGGTGCGCCTTGTCGAGGTCCCAGTCGGTGTCCGTGGTCCCGATGATCCAGTGCCGCCCCCAGGGGATGACGAACAGCACGGACTTCTCGGTGCGCAGGATCAGCCCGGTGGTGGAGTGGATGCGGTCCTTGGGCACGACCAGGTGGATGCCCTTGGACGCCCGGACGTGGAACTGGCCGCGCTCGCCGACCATCGCCTGGGTGTCGTCGGTCCACACACCGGTCGCGTTCACCACCTGCTTGGCGCGGATCTCGTACTCGCCGCCCCCTTCGACGTCCTGTACGCGCGCGCCGACCACGCGTTCGCCCTCGCGCAGGAAGCCGGTGACGCGCGCCCGGTTGGCGACCGGGGCGCCGTACGCCGCGGCGGTGCGCACCAGGGTGGTGACGAACCGGGCGTCGTCCATCTGGGCGTCGTAGTACTGAAGCGCGCCGACCAGCGCGTCCTTCTTCAAGGCGGGCGCGACGCGCAGCGCGTGACGTCTGCTCAGGTGCCGGTGCAGGGGCAGGCCCCGGCCGTGCCCGCGGGCCATCGACATCGCGTCGTACAGCGCCACGCCCGACCCCGCGTACAGCCGCTCCCAGCCCTTGTGCTGCAGGGGGTACAGGAACGGCACCGGCTTCACCAGGTGCGGCGCGAGCCGCTCCAGCAGCAGTCCGCGCTCCTTCAGTGCCTCCCGTACGAGCGCGAAGTCGAGCATCTCCAGATAGCGCAGGCCGCCGTGGATCAGTTTGCTGGACCTGCTGGAGGTGCCCGACGCCCAGTCCCGCGCCTCGACCAGGCCGGTGGACAGGCCGCGCGTCGCGGCGTCCAGGGCGGTGCCCGCGCCGACCACGCCCGCGCCGACCACCAGCACGTCCAGTTCACGCTCGGCCATGGCCGCGAGCGCCTCGGCGCGCTGCGCCGGCCCCAGTGTCGCTGTCCTCACTGCTGCCTCCCGCTGTCGGTCGCGTCGGCCGCACCCGTCGGGCGTAGCCCGGTTCCGTGTACCCCCTGCCCAGATTCTGACCGGGTTGCCCGACTTCAGCCACCACGCGCCCCAGCCTGTGGACAACCTCCCCACCGGTCACCGTCGACACTCGCCCGGACTCGGCCGATCAATCCCGCAAATCGGTCATATTTACTCCTAGTCTGACCTTGTGCTCGCCCTCTCTGTCCACCGGGCTTGCGCACCTGCCCCGCTTCGGTTACTGGGAAGGACGGCCCACGCCATGCCCGCAGATCTCGCCGTCATCGGACTCGGCCCGTACGGCCTGCCCCTGGCCCAGGCCGCCGTCGCCGCCGGCGTCCCCACGCTCGGTTACAAGACCGGACCCGAGCCCGGGCCCCTGACCCCCGCCGAACTGCGCCGGATGCTCTCGGGGGGCTTCCGGACCCCGGCGGGCCCCACCGAGCTGGGCCGGGTGCGCACCGCGGTCATCTGCGCGCCGACCCCGCCGGGCCCGGACGGCGGCCTGGACCTCGGCCAGGTGGAGGCCGCGGCCCGCACCCTGGCCGCCCACATGCGCCCCCACACCACGGTGATCCTGGAATCGCCCGTGCAGCCGGGGACGACGGAGGAATTCCTGCGCCCCCTCCTCGAGGAGGGCTCCGGACTGCGCGCCGGCCGCGACTTCCACCTCGCCTACTCCCCCAGCCGCGTCGACCCGGGCAACCGCGACTTCACGCCGGCCAACACCCCGAAGGTCATCGGCGGCCTCACCCCCGCCTGCACCGAGTCGGCCGCCGCCTTCTACGGCCGCCTCACCGACAAGGTGGTCCGCGCGCGCGGCCCCCGCGAGGCGGAGACGGTCCAGCTCCTGGAGACCAACTTCCGGCACGTCAACATCGCCCTGGTCAACGAGATGGCCGTCCTCTGCAACGACCTGGGCGTGGACCTGTGGGACGTCCTGCGCTGCGCGGAGACCAAGCCGTTCGGCTTCCACGCCTTCCGCCCCGGTCCGGGCGTCGGCGGCCACTCAGTGCCCCAGGACCTGACCGGCCGGGCCCCCCGCGGCCTGCGCCTGGTGGAGCTGGCCCAGCAGGTCAACGAGCAGATGCCCCGCTACGTCGTCCAGCGCGCCGCCGCCCTGCTCAACGAGCACGGCAAGTCCGCGCGCGGCGCCCGCGTCCTGCTCCTCGGCGTCACCTACAAGGCCGACCTCGCCGACCAGCAGGCCGCCCCGGCCGAGGAGGTCGCGACCCGCCTGATGTCGATGGGCGCCGCCGTCAGCTACCACGACCCGCACGTCCCGGCCTGGAACGTCGCCGGCCGCCCCGTCCCCCGCGCCGACTCCCTGTACGAGGCCGCCGCGGACGCCGACCTGACGATCCTCCTCCAGCAGCACCGCACGTACGACCTGCAGGGACTGTCGGTGAAGGCCCAGCTGCTGCTGGACACCCGGGGGGCGACGCCCACGGGTGCGGCGCACCGCCTCTGAGCGCCCCCGGACGCGCGAAGGGGCCCGGAGCGTTCGCTCCGGGCCCTCGGTACGCCGTTCGGGTGACTACCGCCGGTGCTGCGAGTCCCCGACGGTGACCTCCACGCGCTGGAACTCCTTCAGCTCGCTGTAGCCCGTCGTGGCCATCGCGCGGCGCAGGGCGCCGAAGAAGTTCATCGAGCCGTCCGGGGTGTGGGACGGGCCGGTGAGGACCTCCTCGATGGTGCCGACCGTGCCGAGGTCGACCTTCTTGCCGCGGGGCAGTTCCTCGTTGACGGCCTCCATGCCCCAGTGGTTGCCCCTGCCCGGCGCGTCGGTCGCGCGGGCCAGCGGCGAGCCCATCATCACCGCGTCGGCGCCGCAGGCGATGGCCTTGGGCAGGTCGCCGGACCAGCCGACACCGCCGTCGGCGATGACGTGGACGTACCGGCCGCCGGACTCGTCCATGTAGTCGCGGCGGGCGGCGGCCACGTCGGCGACGGCCGTGGCCATCGGGACCTGGATGCCCAGCACGTTGCGCGTGGTGTGCGCGGCGCCGCCGCCGAAGCCGACGAGGACGCCCGCGGCGCCGGTGCGCATCAGGTGCAGGGCCGCCGTGTAGGTGGCGCAGCCGCCGACGATGACGGGGACGTCGAGCTCGTAGATGAACTGCTTCAGGTTCAGCGGCTCGTGCGAGGACGACACGTGCTCCGCGGAGACCGTGGTGCCGCGGATGACGAAGATGTCGACGCCGGCGTCCACGACCGCCTTGGAGAACTGGGCGGTGCGCTGCGGGGAGAGCGCGGCGGCGGTGACCACGCCGGAGTCGCGGACCTCCTTGATGCGCTGCCCGATCAGCTCCTCCTTGATGGGAGCGGCGTAGATCTCCTGGAGGCGGCGGGTCGCGGTGTCCGCGTCCAGTGCGGCGATCTCGTCGAGCAGCGGCTGCGGGTCCTCGTACCGGGTCCACAGGCCCTCGAGGTTCAGGACGCCGAGGCCGCCGAGCTCGCCGATGCGGATGGCGGTGGCCGGGGAGACGACCGAGTCCATGGGAGCGGCCAGGAACGGCAGCTCGAAGCGGTAGGCGTCGATCTGCCAGGCGATCGAGACCTCCTTCGGGTCCCGCGTACGGCGGCTGGGGACGACGGCGATGTCGTCGAAGGCGTACGCCCGGCGGCCGCGCTTGCCGCGCCCGATCTCGATCTCAGTCACGTCTGTGGCCTTTCCCTGATGCGTTGCAGCGCCTTCCAGTATCCCCGATGTCCCCTCCGGGCACGGCGAGGGCGGCCCCGGAACCCGTCCGGGGCCGCCCTGGAAGGCCTTCTGCCTACTTGCGGCTGTAGTTCGGTGCCTCGACCGTCATCTGGATGTCGTGCGGGTGGCTCTCCTTGAGGCCGGCGGAGGTGATCCGCACGAAGCGGCCCTTCGACTCCATCTCCGCGATCGTCGCGGCCCCCACGTACCCCATGGTCTGGCGCAGGCCGCCGACGAGCTGGTGCAGCACGTTGGCCAGCGGGCCGCGGTAGGGCACCTGGCCCTCGATGCCCTCGGGCACCAGCTTGTCGTCGGAGGCCACCTCGGCCTGGAAGTAGCGGTCCTTCGAGTACGACCGGCCCTGGCCGCGGGACTGCATGGCGCCGAGCGAGCCCATGCCGCGGTACGACTTGAACTGCTTGCCGTTGATGAACTGCAGCTCGCCCGGGGACTCCTCGCAGCCCGCGAGCAGGCTGCCGAGCATCACCGTGTCGGCACCGGCGGCCAGCGCCTTGCCGATGTCGCCCGAGTACTGCAGGCCGCCGTCGCCGATCAGCGGGACACCGGCCGCGCGGGCCGCGAGGGACGCCTCGTAGATGGCGGTGACCTGCGGGACGCCGATGCCGGCGACGACGCGGGTCGTGCAGATCGAGCCGGGGCCGACGCCGACCTTGATGCCGTCGACGCCGGCGTCGATCAGGGCCTGGGCGCCGTCGCGGGTGGCGACGTTGCCGCCGATCACGTCCACGCCGACGCTGGACTTGATCTTCGCCATCCAGCTCAGGGCGTTGCTGTTGTGGCCGTGCGAGGTGTCGACGACCAGGAAGTCCACGCCCGCCGCGGCCAGGGCCTGGGCACGCTCCAGCGCCTCGGGGCTGGCGCCGACGGCGGCGCCGACCAGCAGCCGGCCCTCGGAGTCCTTGGCGGCGTGGGGGTACTGCTCGGCCTTGACGAAGTCCTTGACCGTGATGAGGCCCTTGAGGACGCCCGCCTCGTCGACCAGGGGAAGCTTCTCGATCTTGTGGCGGCGCAGCAGCTCCATGGCGTCCACACCGGAGATGCCGACCTTGCCGGTGACCAGCGGCATCGGCGTCATGACCTCGCGCACCTGGCGCGTGCGGTCGGACTCGAAGGCCATGTCCCGGTTGGTGACGATGCCGAGGAGCTTGCCGGCCGGGTCGGTGACCGGGACGCCGCTGATGCGGAACTTGGCGCACAGGGCGTCCGCCTCGGCCAGCGTGGCCTCGGGGTGCACGGTGATCGGGTCGGTGACCATGCCGGACTCGGACCTCTTGACGAGGTCGACTTGGTTGACCTGGTCCTCGATGGAGAGGTTGCGGTGCAGCACGCCGACGCCGCCCTGGCGGGCCATGGCGATCGCCATGCGGGACTCGGTCACCTTGTCCATCGCCGCCGAGAGCAGCGGGATGTTCACCCGGACGTTGCGGGAGATGCGGGACGAGGTGTCGACCGCGTTGGGGAGCACCTCTGATGCACCCGGCAGCAGCAGCACGTCGTCGTAGGTCAGCCCGAGTGTCGCGAATTTCTCGGGCACTCCGTCGACGTTGGCAGTCATGACACCTTCCCCAAATGGCCTTGCTCGGTGCGGATGTCCATGCTAACGGGAAGCGGAGGTGGATCATTCCACGATCAAGGAACCCTTCAGCGGTCGTGGTTTCGCACGAATGCGCGCGAAGGAACCGCTCCGCCCGCCCACCTGGCGGGTTACTGCTCGGCCAGCGCCCGCAGGCGGCTCAGCGCACGGTGCTGGGCGACGCGCACGGCCCCGGGTGACATTCCCAACATCTGACCCGTCTCCTCGGCCGTGAGCCCCACGGCGATGCGCAGCAGGAGCAGCTCCCGCTGGTTCTCGGGCAGGTTGGCCAGCAGTTTCTTGGCCCAGGCGGCGTCGCTGTTGAGCAGCGCCCGCTCCTCCGGGCCGAGCGAGTCGTCCGGCCGCTCGGGCATCTCGTCGGACGGGACCGCCGTCGAGCCCGGGTGTCGCATCGCCGCGCGCTGGAGGTCGGCGACCTTGTGGGCGGCGATGGCGAAGACGAACGCCTCGAAGGGGCGTCCGGTGTCCTTGTAGCGCGGCAGCGCGAGGAGCACCGCGACGCAGACCTCCTGGGCGAGGTCCTCGACGAAGTGCCGGGCGTCGCCGGGCAGCCGGGACAGACGTGTCCGGCAGTAACGCAGCGCCAGGGGGTGGACATGGGCGAGCAGGTCGTGCGTGGCCTGCTCGTCCCCGTCGACGGCGCGGTGCACGAGCCCGCCGACCGTCCCTTGGTCGGGGGCCGCCTCGTCGTCACGCATCGGTCCATGGTGCCTTGCGGCTGTCCGATCCGTGGCTCCGTGCCCGTTGTTGTGCACCGAAGCGTTATGAGCAGGTGCGCCGGAACTCATCCCCTGCGCCCTCCCCTTCCGCTCGACCGACTCGTCCCCGAGGAACTCCACACCTCAAGGATGCGTCATCCGCGGCGAAACGAGCAGCGGGCATCCGGCGGGTCGGCTTGTCATCCCCGCCCACCTCGCGGTAGGCGGGGAACCGAGCACCTCCGTCGGGCCCTGGGGGCCTCCACCACACGGGGTTCCCTACCGGACGAGGCCCCACCGGAAACCGAGCGCCACCGCATGTGCCCGGTCCGAGGCGCCGAGCTTCTTGAAGAGCCGCCGGGCGTGCGTCTTGACGGTGTCCTCGGAGAGGAACAGCTCGCGTCCGATCTCCGCATTGGACCGGCCGTGACTCATCCCCTCCAGGACCTGGATCTCCCGCGCCGTGAGCGTGGGCGCGGCGCCCATCTCGGCCGAGCGCAGCCGGCGCGGGGCGAGCCGCCAGGTCGGGTCGGCGAGGGCCTGCGTGACGGTGGCGCGCAGCTCGGCGCGCGAGGCGTCCTTGTGCAGGTACCCGCGGGCACCGGCGGCGACCGCGAGGGCCACGCCGTCCAGGTCCTCGGCGACGGTGAGCATGATGATGCGCGCACCGGGATCGGCGGACAACAGGCGCCGGACGGTCTCGACGCCGCCCAGGCCGGGCATGCGCACGTCCATCAGAATCAGGTCCGAGCGGTCGGCACCCCAGCGGCGGAGGACTTCCTCGCCGTTGGCAGCCGTCGTCACGCGCTCGACGCCGGGCACGGTCGCGACCGCGCGCCGGAGCGCCTCTCGGGCAAGCGGGGAGTCGTCGCAGACGAGGACGGAAGTCATGGCCGTCCTCCGCAGCTGATGCGCGTCACGTTGAGCCTCCAGGCTGTTACGAAATCTCACCTGTGCGGTCGACCGTCCCGGACGCCCGCCCGAGCACCTGTTCCTTCAACCGCCTCCGCACTCTCAACGACGGTCACTCGAAAGAGTTACGGGGCTGTGTGTCGTCTTCGGCACTCTACGTGAGGGGGCGCTCACGGTGCAGATACGCGCGGCGGACCCACGTTCTTTCATCACAAGACATGCCCCATTTAGCCGCTTTTCTTCCGCTTCGCTGGTGTCTGCGGCTAGATTCGCAATGGGTCATATTTTCATCTCCTTAGATCGTAGTTGTACGGTCGTGGACACCGGATCCACCCAGATCGGCTACAAGGGGTCACGCAATGGCAGATTTCTCCCGCCTTCCCGGACCGAACGCGGACCTGTGGGACTGGCAGCTCCTGGCTGCCTGCCGCGGGGTGGACAGCTCCCTCTTCTTCCATCCGGAGGGTGAGCGCGGTGCGGCCCGGAGCGCTCGCGAGAACTCGGCCAAGGAGGTCTGCATGAGGTGCCCGGTCCGCGCGGAGTGCGCGGCGCACGCGCTGGCGGTGCGCGAGCCGTACGGCGTGTGGGGCGGACTGACCGAGGACGAGCGCGAGGAACTCATGGGACGGGCACGCAACCGCCTGGTGGCGGCATCCGCGCCGGCGTCGGCGTCGGTCGGCGGAGACGCCGCCGCACACCACTGAAGGAACGTTTTTCCGATACTTCGATACATCGTCGATCACCGGACCCGGTCGACCGCCGGACCCCGTCGACCGCCGGAGCCCGTCGGTCCGGGCACGCGCCCGCGCGCCCTTCCCGCTCAGCGCACGGCGGCCTGGCCGGAGGCGGCCCGGGCCAGCTCGTCCAGCGTCGCCGTCACCGCGGGCACCTGGGCGAGGTCGGGCAGCGTCAGCGCGACGATCTCCCGCCGCACCTCGGGCTCCAGCGCCACCGTGCGCACGCCCCGGGGCCGTACGGACTCGACGGCGAGCTGGGGCAGGACGGCCACGCCGAGACCGGCCCCGACCAGGCCGACCACCGCCGGATAGTCGTCGGTCGCGAAATCGATGCGCGGGGTGAATCCGGCGCCCTCGCAGACCTCGACCAGCTGGCCGCGGCAGCGCGGGCAGCCGGCGATCCACGGCTCCCGGGCCAGCTCCCCGATGGCCACGGCCCCCTCGGCCCCGGTACCGGCCAGCCGGTGCCGTTCGGGCACCAGGGCCACCAGGCGGTCGGTCAGCAGCGGCCGGACGACCAGGTCGTCCCACTCCTCGACACCCGCCGCGCCCTCGTAGCGGAAGGCCAGCGCCACGTCGCAGTCGCCCTCGCGCAGCAGTTGCACGGACTTGGGCGGCTCGGCCTCCTCCAGGAAGACCCGGGTGCCGGGGTGGGCGGCGCGCAGCGCGGCCAGGGCCGTGGGAACGAGGGTGGAGCTGCCGCTGGGGAAGGAGACGAGGCGGACCCGCCCGGCCCGCAGGCCCGCGATGGCGGCGACCTCCTCCTCGGCCGCGGTCAGTCCGGCGAGGATCCCGGCGGCGTGCCGCACCAGCGCCTCACCGGCCTGGGTCAGGCGCATCTCGCGGCCGGTGCGCACGAGCAGGGGCGTGCCGACGGAGGCCTCCAGGGCCTTCATCTGCTGGCTGACGGCGGGCTGGGTGCAGCCCAGCTCACGCCCGGCGGCGGAGAAGGAACCGGTGGATGCCACGGCGCGCAGCACGCGGAGATGACGGGCCTCGATCACACCGTCGAGCATAAGCGACGCTTTGACCGGACGCCGAATAATGCGTCGACGCTTTGACGGGGCCTGTCCTACCGTTCGTCCATGAAGCTTCTGTCAGTCAATCTGGGCCGTCCGAAGGCCGTGCCGTACACCGACCAGCCCGACGGCGTCACCGGCATCGACAAGCAACCGGCCGACGGGCCCGTCCGGGTGACGGCGCCCGGGACGGAGGGGACCGGCGCGAGCGGTCTGGCCGGGGACGCGGTGTGCGACACGCGCCACCACGGCGGCGCCGACCAGGCCGTGTACGCCGTGGCGCGCGAGGACATGGACGACTGGGAGCGCGAGCTGGGCCGCCCGCTGCCGCACGGCTCGTTCGGCGAGAACCTCACCACGGTGGGCGTGGACGTCTCCGGCGCGCTGATCGGCGAGCGCTGGCGCGTCGGCCCCGACCTGGTCCTGGAGGTCACCTCCGGCCGGATCCCCTGCCGGACCTTCCAGGGCCATCTGGGTGAGAAGGGGTGGGTGAAGCGCTTCACGGCCAAGGGCGCGCCGGGCGCGTACCTGCGGGTGATCGAGCCCGGTGCGATACGGGCGGGCGACCCGGTGGAGATCGTGCACCGGCCCGCCCACGAGGTGACGGTGGCACTCCAGTTCCGGGCGGTGACGACGGAACGGGAGCTGCTGCCCCGGCTCCTCGCGGCGGGCGACGCCCTGCACCCGGATCCGCTGGCCGCGGCGCGGAAGTACGTCGCGGCACAGGGGGGCTGTCCCTGACTCACCTGGTCCTTCTCCACAGGTCCTTCATGTTTCGCGGTCCTGGTGTGCGAAACGGGACTGGTCGGCCCGGACCCATAACCTTGCGCCATGACAACGGCATTGATTACCGGATCGACGGCGGGCATCGGCGCCGCGTTCGCGCGACGGCTGGCGGCCGACGGGCACGACCTGGTGCTGGTGGCCCGTGACATCGAACGGCTGCGCGAGCAGGCGACCGAACTGCACGACCGGCACGGCATCGAGGCCGAGGTGCTGACGGCCGACCTGGCGACGGACGCGGGCATCGAGGCGGTGGCCGCCCGGCTGGGCGACCGCAGGAACCCCGTCGACCTGCTGATCAACAACGCCGGCTTCGGCAACAAGGGCCGTTTCCTCGAGGTCCCGGTGGCCGACGAGCTGACGATGCTCAAGGTGCACTGCGAGGCGGTGCTGCGGCTGACCGCCGCGGCGACGGAGTCGATGCGGGCGCGGGGTCGCGGCGGCGTGGTCAACGTGGCCTCGGTCGCGGCCTTCGTCCCGCGCGGCACGTACGGCGCGTCCAAGGCGTGGGTCGTGCAGTTCACGCAGGGCGTGGCGAAGGACCTGGCCGACAGCGGCGTACGGCTGATGGCCCTGTGCCCCGGTTTCGTGCGCACGGAGTTCCACGAGCGGGCCGGCATGGGCACGGACAACATCCCGAACTGGATGTGGCTGGACGCCGACAAACTGGTCGCGGCGGCCCTCGCCGACCTGTCCCGCGGCAAGTCCCTGTCGATCCCCGATCCGCGCTACAAGGCCCTGATGGGCGCGGCGAAACTGGTGCCGCGGGGGATGCTGGGCGGGATCTCGTCCCGGACGGGGCGGAAGTACGGACCGCGGTAAGGGTACGAGTACCGCCCCTTCCTCCACGCCCCGGGGCTCGCGAGCTGGCTGGACGAGTTCCAGCGCACCTCCGTCCACGGCCGCAACGACGGTGTGAGCGGTCCGCCGAAGATCTGGGACGACCTGCTGAGCCGCCCTCCGGAGCGCGCGTCCTGGCGGATCACCCCGCTGGTCAGCCAGCGGCTGGAACAGCGCATCGACATCAGTCGCTCCACGGCGAGCTGGCGCGTCCGGGCGAGGAGGCGAAGACGAACCCGTCGAGCGGAATGTGGCGGCTGATCCAGGAAGTCGTGCCGGGAGACCAGCGGATCCGAGCTGTCTGCCGTGAGGCTTCCGAGCAAGACCCGCTTGGCTGGACTCGGTTGGGATGTGAAGATCTCAAGGAGATCGGGACATGGCAATAGACGCCCCCGGCGGGCCGTAACCGGACGGGAGTCCACGTGGGCAGCGAGTCCTTGACCTCCTGGACAAGGCGATCGACTTCCAGAGCCCGCTGGTACGCAGGAACATCGCCCGGGCCCGCCAGCGAAACCCCGAGGCGACGCCCGCCGTGTCCCCGTCGGCCGCGGGCACTCACTCGCCCGACGCGCGCGCGGATGATCCCGCCCGGGTCGTGGTGGAGGAGCTGGACGGCGGACTGCCCCACTCGGTGGTGGACACCGGCCTCACCGTGGAGTGGAAGTTCCACGTCCGTGCCGAGCACCTTCTGCACGGCACGTGCCCCGTGCCGCCCGAGACGGCCGCCCGGGCCGCCCCGCAGGAGCCTCTGGACCTCACCTTCCTGCGTGGGCGCCGCCGCATCGGAGTCCTTGACGAGCAGCAGGGCGCCAGGCTCCGGACGACCGGTGGGGAGCCCCATCTCGCGGGGGTGACCTGGCGGTCCTTCGTCCTGCCCGGGACGCGGGTGTCGGTGCGGTGGGACACCTGGCGAAAGCTCCGTCTGGCATACACCCCGTTGGACAAGCCCGTCGTCTTCGGCGGGACCGTGGTGCGTTACGCCTACGACCCGAGGGTCATGACCCGTGAGCTCGCGGCGTTCGACGCCCGCGTGGACCGGGTGGAGGAGCTCGTGCTGATCGCGCTGCGTGAGCTCGGGTATCTGGACGAGAAGGGCCGGGCCCTGCTTCCGCGGGAGGCGTTGATCCGCAACACCATCGAGCGCGCGCAGTCGGAGCGACCGGCCACGAGGAAGATCCGCGGGGCGATCGAGCGGCTCCCGTCCCGGTCCGCCCTGACGTGGGAACAGGGCAGCATGAACCGGGCGGCCACGCTGCACCATCCCGCGCGGCCCGGTGAGACGCCGGTCGCACTGCTCTGCTACGCCCCGGTCCTTCGGGAGGCCGACCGCGAGGAGCTGCGGAACAGCGAGGCGGAGGGCGTGTACAGCGCGGGCGCGCACCGGGTGGCCGGACATCTGATGCGCATCGGCCACCTGGGCAGGGAGGCGAGCCCGGAGGCGCAAGCGGCCTACCGGGAGGACCACAGGAGAGCCGGCCTGGCCGGGCCTCACGAGCTGCCCCGCGGCTTCACCTACGTGCGTGAGCACGAGCGGGGGATATAGGCAGCGTGTGCGGTCGGTCGCTCCTGGGGGTGGGGGGCCGCCGAATTGTAGGGTGTGGCTCAACTCGTCTTTCTTTCAGGGGCGTTGGGGTCCGTCTGGCTGACAGCCCTGCCCCGGCCCCCTACCATGTTCAGTCCTGTCGGCTACCCGCAGCGGGGGTGACTGGTGGCCACGACCGTCGTCGGTTCCGCCCAGCCCGGCCGTGCCTTACGGGCGTCCGCACCCCGTGTACGGCGCCGTGCGTCTTCCGTGCCGTCGAGGTCCGATGCCACGCGTTCCTCCCCGTCCGGTCCCACGTGGTCGGAGCTGGTGGCCGGGTTGCGGGATCCTCTCGTCGAGGAGCTCTCGGCCGACTGCCGGGATCTCGTGGCAGCCGATGCCGCGCTGTGCGGGATCAGCTCCCGGGACTTCGACATCCAGTTGCGCCTGTATGCCCCTTCGGTCCTCGGCGACGGACGCACCAGGCGCTCTTTTCACTCTCTCTACAGCGCATTACGGCCCCAGCTCATCGCCCGTTGCAGTCGAATCGCCGGTTACACCGAGGACGCCGATCTCCTCGCCAACAGCTCCCTGCTGATCGGGGGCGGCAAGGCGCGCCGGGATTTCACCGTCCAGCGTGCCGACGGTTCATCCGTCGGGGTGACTTTCGGCCTGGTCCAGCCGAGCGTCGGTCATCTGTACCAGTCGAGGGTGCACTACCTGCTCAGCCCGAGGGCCGACACGTTCGTGGAGGTCGGCTGCTATCTACAGGGAGCCTCGCGGCCCTTCACCTACCTGGCCTTCTCGGTCTGCGACAGGCCCGGCATCGTGGAGGCCCTGAGGGCTCAGGGAGTCCCGGCGGAGCGCACCAACTTGCTCATCCTCACCCGCGCCCTAGGCTTGTCGGACGCGGCACGGAACCTGATGAGCTTCACCATCGGCCAGGCCGTGAAGTACGTACGGACCATCGGCTGCAAGTACATCGTGACGGCATTCAATCCGTTGCTCGGTTTCACCGGTTCGGCATTGCATGCGACCAATTTCCAGCCTTTCGCCACCGCCCCGGTGGCATACTGCTACGACGCCTACGGTAATTACCTGACACGACGGCAATCCGTGTCGAAGAAATCGGACCGCCGGGCGGGAAGCTACCGGAATCTCCTGGTGGCGCTCGGCACGGACAGTGCGACTAGAAGAGAAATCCGTAAAGTGAAGACCCTCGAACACCTGGCGGAGCCGGCGGCCGGCCGGCCGGCCGCCCCGCGCCTGTCGCTGGACCTCGCCGACCTGTGGCGCTACCGGTCCCGGCTCGAAGCCGTGTGGTCCGCGAAGACCACGCACCCCAGTTACGCCCTCGAACCCCCGTCCTCGAAGGGGCAGTGCGGGGTCAGTTCGGTGTGGCTGGCGCGCAGGCTGCGGCAGCAGGAGATCGAGGCGACCTACTGCTTCGGCAGCCTGCGCTTCGACGACCCGGCCATCTCGTCCGTCGACCACCACTGCTGGATCGAGATCGGTCCTCCCGGCGACTCCGCCCGCCTGGTCGTGGACCTCACCGTCGACCAGGCCGACGGTTTCGAGGAGAAGGTGATCTGCCGCCGGTTCGACGAGCTCACCCGTGACGGTATCCACTACCGCCCCACGACCCGGCTGTCCGTCGACGACCTCCCCAACGACCGTGTCTGGTCGCGTTACACCCGCCTCGAGGAGTCCATGCGCCAGAAATGGGGCATCCAGACCCTGCACGACTCGGTCTGAGCCTGGTACGCGCTCAGACTGACTGGGGAAAAGCGGGGGGAGAGGCCATTGAGTGCCCAGGCGGAGCGTCCGGAAGTCCTGCTGCTGTCGTCGAACCGGCGCCGCCGCTATTCCGAGGACATACTCACCGCGCTGGCGCTTCCCCGGGGTGCGATCATCCGCTTCCGCTACGAGGCCCGGTATGTGGCTCCGCCGCTCCAGCAGAAGGTCGCCAACGGCAGCGTCCTCGGTGTGCGGACGCTCATAGGTTTCGTCGCCGACGAGGACTCCCCCACCGACGCCTTCCTGCTGCCCGTGAGATTCGCCGAGGTCGTGTCCGCCGAGTGCGCTGCGGACATCTTCCGCTTCCACCTGCGGGTCACCGAGCACGTGGACCTCGACGAGTACTCGCTGAACCGGGGCGAGATCAAGGTGGCGAGCCGCAAGGCCATCGACAAGATCAAGGAGAACAACAACGACACCTACTACCCCGCCGTCCTGAAGTTCCCGCCGTTCCCGGTCCGCACCGGCAGTGACGAGGCGCAGCTCTGGATCGGTGTCGCGCGCCGGCTGGCCCTGCACCCCACGTTCGAGAACTCCTACTTCATGCGCGTGGACCCACCGGCGCACCTGAAGAGCGCGACGACCTTCGCCTTCGACGCGGAGGGCCGTCTGGTCCTGGGCGACATGCAGCCCGCCCGGCTGCCGGTCAGTTTCCACGCCGAGCGGTACGCCGAGACGCCGAAGATCAGTCTGGACTGCGACACGGACGGCCGTTTCCTCCGAGTCTCGTCCGACGCCTCCCACGATGTGGCGTCGCGCTACGACTCCACCGAGTTCTGGCTCCAGCCCGACGCGTCCTCCTTCGACTCCCTCACCCATGTCACGGTCCGCCTCGGCCCCGGAGAGCCGGGGACGACGCCCGTCGCGGACGTCCGCATCCCGGTCGTCGTCAAGCATTCCCGTGTGCGGCTGCTCTCCCGGGTCGTGATCAGCGCGCTGGGAGCGTTCCTCGTCGCCACGCCGGCCATACTCGGCCCGGGCTCCTCCCTCTCCCTGCGCGTCCTCCTCGCCGTGATCGGCTCCGCGGCCCTGAGCACGGCCACCATCGTCATGGGCCGCCCGCGCGACTGAGCGCTCCCCTGCGGCCACCGGCGGCTCACGGCCGTCGCCGCGAAGATCCTCCGGCGGATCGGCTCGGGCCGTGCCTGCGGGACAGCCCGCGGGGACAGCCCGCGGGGACAGCCCGCGCGGCGGCGGAAGGCCCCCGCGCCGGCGGGACGGCTCGCCGGTCAGGCCGCGGGGACGGGCAGCAGCCGGTAGGCGTCCCCGTGGGCGACGACCCGGCCGGCGGTGGGCGGGGCGAAGTGGGTGCCGAGCAGCAGGGTGTCGGTGCCGGCGAGGGAGGCGAGCAGCGCGCGGCGGGTGGCCTCGGACCGCTGGGGGTCGATGTCGACGCAGGCGCCGACGGCGGGGTGGGCGAGCTGGACCGGGTGGTGGACGCAGTCGCCGGTGATCAGTGCCGTTTCCCCCCGGTCGGCCAGTTCGACGGCGACGTGTCCGGGGGTGTGGCCGGGGGTCGGGAGCAGGCGCAGGCCCGGGACGATCCGCACGCCCTCGGCCGGGACGTCGACCAGGTCGAGCAGGCCGGCCCGTTCCACCGGGATCACCGAGTCGCCGAACATCTGGCGGCGCGCCTCCTCCATGTCGTACCCGGCCCAGAACTCCCGTTCGGCGCGGGCGGTGAGGTAGCGGGCGTCGGGGAAGGTGGGCACCCACGCGCCGTCCACCTCCCGGGTGTTCCAGCCGACGTGGTCGGCGTGCAGGTGGGTGAGGACCACCAGGTCGACGGAGTCCGGCGGGAAGCCGGCCGCGGTGAGGCGCTCCAGGTAGTCGGTGCGCAGGCCGTGCCAGGCGGGGTTGGCCCGTTCCTTGCCGTTGCCGATGCCGGTGTCGACGAGTACGCGGAGCCCGTCCACGACGAACGCGAAGCTGTGGCTGTCGATGCGGAGGGTGCCGTCGGGGCCGGCGAAGTCGGGGCGGAGCCAGTCCTGGCCGGCCACCACCTCGGGGGTGGCGTCGGGCAGCAGCCACGGCCCGGTCTCCGGCGGCAGGAGGACCTCGTCGATGCGGTGGACGGTGATGTCGCCCACGGTCCAGGAGGGAACGGTGGCGGTGGAGGAGGGGGGAGTCTGCATGACCTGTCGTTTCCTTTGCTCTTCGGCGGAGGTGGCCGGTCGCGGGGCGGACCCAGGTGGTCGGAGAGCGCTCCGGTGGCGAGCGGAGCCGGCGGCAGCGCCGGTGGGTACGCGCCGAAGGCCACCGTGACGCCGGGCATGAGCCCCTCCCCGTAAAAGCAATGTGTTTGCTTTAAGTGACGATAGAACCTACAGTCGCACTAACGCAAACCATTAGCTTTTGGCGTGGGGTGCTTCGTCGCTCCAGCCCCGGTCAGAAGAGGGATCCGTGTCGTCCACCGAACTCACGCCGCCCGAGGCCGCCCGCTGGGCCGCTCGGGCCGGGCTTCCGCTGCCCGACGACCGCCATGCCGCGGTCGCGGCCACCGCCGGCCACATCCACTCCGTCGTCGCGGTCCTGCGCGAGCTGGACTTCGGGGACACCCCGCCCGGCAGCGCCTACCGCGCGGGAGGAGACCAGCCCGATGCGGCCGCATGAACTGACCCTCGCCACCGCCGCGGCCGAGATCCGGGAACGGCGGCTGTCCCCCGTCGAACTGGTCGACTCCGTCCTCGAACGCATCGACCGGGTGGAACCGCACGTCGGGGCCTACGTCACGGTCACCGCGGAACAGGCCCGCGGCACGGCGCGCGAGGCCGAGCGGGAGGTCGCCCGGGGCGGGCACCGGGGGCCGCTGCACGGCATCCCGGCCGGCCTCAAGGACCTGATCGACGTCGCCGGGACGCCCACCACGGCCAGCTCCCGGGTCCGGGCCGGCCACCGGGCGGCCACCGACAGCACGGTCGCCGCCCGGCTGCGGGCCGCCGGCACCGTCCTGGTCGGCAAGACGCACACCCACGAGTTCGCCTACGGTCTGACCACCCCGCAGACCGGCAACGCCTGGGACCGCGGCCGGGTCGCCGGAGGCTCCAGCGGCGGGTCCGCCGTCGCGGTGGCCGCCGGGGCGGCGACCTTCGCCCTCGGCACCGACACCGGCGGCTCCATCCGGGTGCCCGCCGCGCTGAACGGAGTGGTGGGGCTCAAGCCCACCTACGGGCTGGTGCCCCGCCACGGCGTCACCCCACTGTCCTGGTCCCTCGACCACGTCGGGCCGATCACCCGCACCGTCGAGGACGCGGCCCTGGTCCTGGCCGCCCTCACCGGGCACGACCCGCGCGACCCCGCCTCGCTGGACGCCCCCGCCCCACCGGGCACTCCCGCCGTCGGCCACCGGCCGGACCCGGACCCGGACCTGACGGGCGTGCGCGTCGGCGTGCCGAGCACCTACTACTTCGACCACGTCGACCCGGAGGTGGCCGCCGCCGTCCACCACGCCATCGCACAGCTGGAGGCGCTGGGCGCCCGGCTCGTCGAGACCGACGTCCCCATGTCCCGCTACGTCCAGGCCGTGCAGTGGGGCCTGATGGTGCCGGAGGCCACCGCCTACCACGCGCGCACCCTGCGCACCGTGCCCGAGCTGTACCAGGCCGACGTCCGGATCCTCCTGGAGGCCGGCGAGCTGATGGGCGCGGGCGACTACCTGCGAGCCCAGCGCGCCCGCACGCTGATGCGCGACGCATGGGCCCGCGTCCTGGAGGAGGTCGACGTGATCGCCGCCCCGGCGGTCCCGATGACCGCGGTCCGAGCCGGCCAGGAGACCGTCACCTGGCCCGACGGCACGGTCGAGGGCGTCTCCGACGCCTACGTCCGCCTCTCCGCCCCGGCCAACATCACCGGGGTGCCCGCCCTGTCCGTCCCGGTCGGCCACGACACGGCGGGCATGCCCATCGGCATGCAACTGCTCGGCCGGCCCTTCGGCGAACGGACACTGCTGCGGGTGGGCCACGCCTACGAGCGGACGCAGCCCGCCCGAGCGCTCGCACCGGTCGCCCGAGCGCGGTGACGGCATCGGCGATGCCTCCGGCACAGCCGCCTCGACGACCCCAGGGCGGGCACCCCTCTAAACGCAATAACTGTGCTTTAGAGTGATGTCATGAGCCGCAAGCAGATGGTGCGCCCCGGCGGGCGCAGCGCCCGGGTCCAGGCCGCGGTGCACTCCGCTGTGCGTGAACTCCTGTCGGAGGCGGGGCGCGACGCGCTGACCGTCCCGCTGGTCGCCCAGCGTGCCGGCGTCACCCCGTCGACGATCTACCGGCGCTGGGGCGATCTGCAGGAACTGCTGTCGGACGTCGCGGTGGAACGGCTGCGTCCCGACGGCGAGCCGGAGGACCACGGCGATCTGCGGACCGACCTCACGGCCTGGGCCGAGCAGTTCCTCGACGAGATGTCGTCCCCCTCGGGCCGCGCCTACATCCGCGACGCCCTGCTCGGCGATCCGGACGGCGGCAACGCCGGCCGGTGCTCGGCCTACGCGGCCGAACAGATCGACGCCGTCATCGCCCGTGCGGCCGGCCGCGGGGAGGACACTCCCGACGCCGAGACGGTCCTGGACCGCGTCGTCGCCCCCATGATGTACCGCATCCTCTTCCGCCCGGCCGGCCTCGACGCCGCGTATGCCCGCCGGCTCGTGACCGACCTCCTCCGCGCACGCGGGGAAGGCGGCCGGTGACCGGGGGACGGCTCCTTCCGCGTCTTCGGGACCGTCAAGCCGCCGGTGCCGCGCATCGATCGGTCGCGAGCACGGGCGGCCTGTGAGAAGCCCGGTGCGCCCATGGGTGGACCACCACCGCACGAGCGCGTGCGAGCGGTGGTTCACCGGTCTCCTGAGCCGCCTGCGCACGCCTCACACACCTCACACGCGCGTAGACCGTCACCCGAACGTGTGATCCACCTCCGTCCACGGCAGGCCCCGCACCCGGTCGACGTAGCGTCAGGTGGCTGCGCCCGCAGCGGGCGGGAGGTCACAGGTTCGGTGAGGGAAGGGCGGCATCGCGTGAACGCGGGCACTGGTGACGGGGACGAACTGTCCGTCGACGGCACTGACCAGAGGTGTACGGACAGGGTGAGGACGGGCCGGGGGCCGGTGACCGGCGCTGGGATGGTGTTGTTCTCCGACGCTCCCGGCAGCAGGTCGCCGTCGGCGGCCCCCGCCTCCGCCCGCACCGGTGCCGCCGGTGCCGGGGCTGCCCCTGTCCCGCGCTCCCGGCCCGCCCCGCGTGCCCGGCCCGGCGGTGTCCCTGCCGGATCCCGGAGTGACAGGCGATGGGCGAAGGTCGCGCAGCGGATCGTGCCGCACGACCTGCAGCCCGACGTACTGCGGCTGGAGCTCGTCGAGCTCGGGAACGCGTTCCGCGCCTACCAGCGGCGTCCCGAGCCCGACCTCGCCCTCCTCTCCGAGCTCCACGAGCGCAAGGCCCGCGCGTTCGCCGCGTGGGCCACCGTGACCGACGACGCGTCCCTGCGCGAGGAGGCCGAGCGGGCGAAGGCGGCCGCCCGGACCACCCGCGAGATGCACGCGAACCGTCTCGGCATCGTGGCGGACGGGGACGGGCCGCTGATCGAGCGACTGCTGACCCGGGGCCAGGGCGCCCACGCGCGCAGAGTGCTGGAGCACATCCGGACCCACGCACCGCTCCCCGAGGCCGAGGCGCGGCTCGCGGTGCTGATGCTCACCCTGCGGTCCGCGCGCGCCGGCACCGGGAACGTCACCGGGCAGGACCTCAACGGCTGGCTGCAGGACGATGCCGAGCGGGTGCTCCAGCGGCTCGTCGACGCCGGCTGGTTGCGCCTGCCGGAGACGGTCACCGCCGCCGACGCGCTGGACTCCCGGCCCGAGGAGCCCGCTCAGGTCACCGTCCCCTCGCTGCTGCCCGGCGAGCCCCGCCCGTTCTCCTTCGGCAAGGTCACCCGGGCGCGGCTGTCGGGGTGGGCGCAGAAAGTGGTGGGCGACCGGAAGATCCGCAAGAAGAAGCCGACCGCCGCCACCCGGCTCCTCGCCGTGTACACCGCCGCCCACAGCCGTCCCGACGGCCGTCTCGAAGACGCCGGGGACGCGGGGGACGCGGGTCTCGGTCTGGACGCGGTCGCCATGTTCTGCGGCCTGCGGTCCGAGGACGTCGCCGCGCACGCCGATCGGCTGGTCGCCGCCGACTGGCTCGCGGAGGCCGAGATCACCGGGGGAAGGCTGCGCGGCCGGCTCGCCGAGCGCGTCCTGCCCCTGGGAGGACTGGTGTGACGCGGTGCCCCGGCGGCGCGTTCCGCGGGCGACCGGCTTCGCACCCGATGCCGTAGGCGC
Source organism: Streptomyces sp. NPDC093586 (assembly GCF_044764905.1). NCBI lineage: Bacteria > Bacillati > Actinomycetota > Actinomycetes > Kitasatosporales > Streptomycetaceae > Streptomyces > Streptomyces sp. NPDC093586. The sequence continues at coordinate 129,142 of NZ_JBIWJA010000002.1, forward strand.
GGACCGAGGAGCGCCGGGACCTGCCCTCGGCGAGCAGGATCCCGGCGGGCACGGCTCACCGTCGGCCGGTGGGCCGACGGTCCGGCCTCACTTCAGGTGCCGGATGAAGAACTGGGCCGCGGCGTCTCCCGCGAACTGCGGGACGCCGGTGTGTCCGCCCATGTTGGCGTGCAGGGTCTTCTCCTTGGAGCCGAAGGCGTCGAACAGGTCCAGGGCCGCCTGCCGGTCGTTCCCCTCGTCGTCCCACTGCAGCAGTACGTGCAGCGGGACGGTGATCCGGCGGGCCTCCTCCACCATGGCGGCGGGCACGAGGCTCCCGGCGAACAGGACGGCGGCCGAGATGCGCGGCTCGACCGCCGCGAGCCGGATGCCGATGGAGATCACTCCCCCCGAGTACCCGACCGGGCCGCCGATCCCGGGCAGCGACAGGAGGGCGTCCAGGGCGGCCTGCCATTCCGGGACCGCCTTGTCGACGAGCGGGAGGACGAGGGCGTCGACGGTCTCGGCGTCGACCGGCTCGCCGGCCTCCACAGTCCGGCGCAGGGCGGTGCGGGCCTGCTCGGCGGCGGCGGAACGGGGCCGGTCACCGCTCCCGGGGAGCTCGATGGTGGCCGCGGCGAATCCGTCCGCCACGGCGTCCCGGGCCCGCGCCACCAGCCGGGGGTACATCTTGTGCAGTCCGAGCGGGGGGTGGCCGAGCAGGATCAGCGGCACCGGAGCGGATGCGGACGCGGCGACGGGCGTCCACAGGATGCCGGGGATCTCGCCGAGGGAGAACGCGCGCTCGATGACGTCGTCGTCGAGGTGCTGTTCAGAAGTGAACTGCATGGTCGTGCCTTTCGGGAGGGCTCAGAAGCGGCGCTCCCGGACGACCTGTCGCCCGACCGTGACCCCGGAGGAGAGCACCCAAGTGAATACGTTCACGGGTACCACCTCCTCGTTGCTCTCGCACGGCCGTGGGAAACGTAGCAGTGGTCGCGGCGAGCCGCCCAACGGTTTTCCGCGCGGGCTCCGTGACCGGATGCCGAGGAGCGCGGTCCGCGCCGCGTCGCCGTCCGTCACGTGGTCGGCACCGTTCTCCGCGTGGTGGTGCATCGGCTTGGCCTCCGTGAGCTCGCCCGGGCCTTTCATCCCTTTTACGTCAGTACGGCGCATAGGGGACCGGTGAGACCGAGCAGCCGACGAGAGGCGAACGCGCCGTGGGCCTCGCCCGCGCTGTCGGAACGGTGCCACGACCTGGCCTCCCCGGCCCGCGCGCACCGCGCCGTCCGGACCCGCGAACACCAGGGTGACCGTCGGCGCGCCCGTCGCTGCGTCGCGGAGATCCTTCGGCGATTCGTGGAATCGGTGACCCGGCGGAAGTGCCCGACTCACCAACTGCTCCAAGCGTGCGGGTCGGGGGCGACGCTTGTCCCGTACGAGGCTCGCCCTACCGGCTCGGGGCTTGGCGCCCTCGCGCACCGGGTATCGCAGGCGCATGCGGGCAGCGGCACGCCGTATGCCGCTTCGAGCGGGCCGGCCTCCTTCGGCTCCGTGTGCAGGGCGCTCACGTCCTGCACCTCCGCGTAAGCCATCCTGCGCCGTTCCAACGACGGGTACCGGGCCTTCGCCACCTCCTCCTTCATCTTCATCGCCACCAGCACCCCGCGCGCCCCACCACCCGGTCCACCGCGTCGACCAGCCCCGGCTTCGGGATGCGCCGCCCCTGCCCCACTGCCGCGATCTGCGCCTCGCCGTACCCGACGCGCTCCCCCGACTGCGCCTGCGTCAGGCCCGCGGCCCCGCGCAGCAGTTTCATCTGGCGGCCGAAGCAGCGCGGGAACTGCCCGCTGGAGTCCGGTTCCGTTCCGCCCGTGCCCGCATCCGCTCCCGCGTCGATGCCGCCTCGTTCCCTTGGCGTCATGCGGCCACTGTCCGTAGCCGGGGGGGTAGGACGTGCGCGCGTCGACAAGAGGTGTGCGCAGGCAAGTTGCCCCGTGTGAGTGAACGAGCAGCGAAAGCCTTCTTCACTCGACGCGTCCGAACGGCATCACCCCGTGCGTTGTCGTCGGCTCGTCAGCACAGGCAAAGAAACAGCCCCCGCGTCCGGCTTGCACCCGCCCGCGAGGGCCTGAACCACTAGTGGGTCGGAGCTCCACCCGCTCTGCCGAGCGGTACGGCACAGTCACCCTGCGGGGCAGCCGTGCTCAGCTCGCGCCCCGGAGCACGTCGCCCCGTTGCCCCGCTCGGGTCCGCGATCAGTTGTGCTCCTCGTCGATGGTGACGGCGACCCCGTTCTCGACCTGGACGACGACAGCGACGCCGCCCTTCTTGGCCACGGCTTCGAGGTCTTCCTCGGTGCAGGGCGTGACGGTCGCCGCGTCACCGCAGATCCAGCCGGCGCCGTTGATGACGGTGTCGGTGGCGGTGACGAACGCACGCTCTTCACCGTCGCGGCTGAGGGAGTACTTGCCCGGGGCCATGTACCCGAGCGTGCCGGAGAAGAGCCCCGACTTCTCGCCCTCGCCCATACCGTTGCCGCCGTCGGTACCGTTGCCGCCGCCGGTACCGCTGCCGCCACCGGTGCTGGTGTGGTCCTCGATGATGCTGACCGCCACTCCGTCCTTGACGTCGACCGTCGCTCCGAACCCCTTCTTGGCCGCGGCTTCGAGCTCCTCCTCGGTGCACGGCGTGGCGGCCTGGCCGTCCGCGTCACCGCAGATCTTGCCCGCGCCCTCGATGTCGGTGTCCTCGGAGGTGAAGAACGCCTGCTTCGCGCCGTTCGCGTCCGTGACGGTGTACTTGCCGGGGGCGAGGTAGGAGACCGTGCCGGACCACTTGCCCGACACCTTGCCGCTCTTCGAGCCCTTCGCGCCCGACGAGGACTCGCTGCCGGTGCCGGTGCCACTCCCGGCGTCGCCGGACTTGCCCTTGGCGGCCGAGTCCGAGGCCGTGGCCCCGGCCGGCTTGCCGCCGTCCTCCGTGTCCTCTCCCTGACAGGCGGTCAGCAGCATCGTCGTGGCCACCAGGGCCGCGGCGGCGAGGACGGACTTGCGGCGGCGGGTGCGAAGCATGGTGGGACTCCCCCTGCTGATGGTGATGCGGCCGGGCCGGGCTGGTCATTCCGGCTGGCCTCTGCCTTGTCGATCACCATCCTGACCGGTGCGGCGGCCCCCGGGGAAGCGCGGTTACGGTGTCATGACACTCCTGTCGTGAGCACGGGACACCGCTCCCACATCCCCGAGCCCATGCGGCACGGCCGGCCTCTTCCCCGCCGGTGACGCCGCGCACACCGCGCCGCCCACCGGCACACCGTCGGCGACGTGGTCACCTTCGCCCGCGCCCTGGCCCACCGCACCGGAACCGGCTCCGGCGAGCTGCTCGACGCCTGCTCCACGACCTGCCTGCGCCGCGTCCGGCAGGCCGAGCGGTTCTCGTACGACACGACGTCAGGTCCGGGGTCGGCGGCGGCCGGTGGTCCGACTGCCCCAACAACCGGCGGACCGACCGCTACAGACACCGGCCGTAGGAACGGAACGCCTGGTCGGGGCTGCCGTCGAAGCGGGATCTTCGGGGCATGACCACCGCTTCCACCGGCGTCCCCGCCTTCACGGCCGCCGCCTCCTTCGCCTTCCGTTCCAGCGCCGCCCCGCTCGGCGCCCGTCTGGCCCGGCGGCTGGCCTCGCACCAGCTGGACGGCTGGGGGCGGCCGTACGGCACCCCGGGCCACGACGTCGTGGAGCTGGTGGTGGCCGAGCCGGCGGCCAACGCCGTCGCCCACGGGCGGGTGCCGGGGCGGGACGCGGAGCTGCGGCTCGCGTACGACGGCGAGGGGCGTGTCCTGGTGGCGGTGAGCGACGTGCGCGGGGAGCGGTGGCCGGTGCTCGCGCCGGACCGGCCGGCGCTCGCGGACGGCGGGCGGGGCCGGCCCTGGTGGCGGAGCCGGCCGAGACGTGGGGTGTGGCCGAGCGGCCGGGTGCCCCGGGGAAGACCGTGTGGGCCGTGGTGCCCGCCGTGCCGGTGCGCGGGTGAGCCGGGGAAGGAGCGGACGGCACGAGGAGGGCCCGGCACTCCTCGAAGGAGTGCCGGGCCCTCACTCAGTGGCTGTCAGCCTCGCGTCGTCAGTGGGCGTGGCCGTGGCCGTGGCCCGCGGCGGCCGGCTCTTCCTCTTCCTTCTTCTCGACGACCAGGGTCTCGGTCGTCAGGAGGAGGGAGGCGATGGAGGCGGCGTTCTCCAGCGCGGAACGGGTGACCTTGACCGGGTCGATGACGCCGGCCTTGACCAGGTCGCCGTACTCGCCGGTGGCGGCGTTGTAGCCGTTGCCCTTGTCGAGCTCCGCGACCTTGGAGACGATGACGTAGCCCTCGAGGCCCGCGTTCTCGGCGATCCAGCGCAGCGGCTCGACGGCGGCCTTGCGGACGACCGACACACCGGTGGCCTCGTCGCCGGTCTTGCCGAGGTTGCCCTCGAGGACCTTGACGGCGTGGACCAGGGCGGAGCCACCACCGGAGACGATGCCCTCCTCGACCGCGGCGCGGGTCGCGGAGATGGCGTCCTCCAGACGGTGCTTGCGCTCCTTCAGCTCCACCTCGGTGGCGGCGCCGACCTTGATCACGCACACGCCGCCGGCCAGCTTCGCGAGGCGCTCCTGGAGCTTCTCGCGGTCCCAGTCGGAGTCCGTGTTCTCGATCTCGGCCTTGATCTGGGCGACGCGGCCCTGCAGGTCCTCGGCGTTGCCGGCACCGTCGACGATCGTGGTGTCGTCCTTGGTGACGGTGACGCGGCGGGCGGAGCCGAGCACGTCCAGGCCGACCTGGTCGAGCTTGAGGCCGACCTCCTCGGAGATGACGGTGGCGCCGGTGAGGACGGCCATGTCCTGCAGCATCGCCTTGCGGCGGTCGCCGAAGCCCGGGGCCTTCACCGCGACGGCGTTGAAGGTGCCGCGGATCTTGTTCACGACGAGGGTGGACAGGGCCTCGCCCTCGACGTCCTCGGCGATGATCAGCAGCGGCTTGGAGGAGTTGGTCTGGATGACCTTCTCCAGCAGCGGCAGCAGGTCGGCGATGGAGGAGATCTTGCCCTGGTTGATGAGGATGTACGGGTCCTCGAGGACGGCCTCCATGCGCTCCTGGTCCGTCACGAAGTACGGCGACAGGTAGCCCTTGTCGAAGGCCATGCCCTCGGTGAAGTCCAGCTCCAGGCCGAAGGTGTTGGACTCCTCGACGGTGATGACACCGTCCTTGCCGACCTTGTCCATGGCCTCGGCGATGAGCTCGCCGACCTGCTGGTCCTGGGCGGACAGCGCGGCCACGGCGGCGATGTCGGACTTCTCGTCGATCGGGCGGGCGGTCGCGAGGAGGTCCTCGGAGACGGCCTTGACGGCCGCGTCGATGCCCTTCTTCAGCAGCGCCGGGGAGGCGCCGGCGGCGACGTTCTTCAGGCCCTCGCGGACCAGCGCCTGGGCCAGGACGGTGGCGGTGGTGGTGCCGTCACCCGCGATGTCGTTGGTCTTGGTCGCCACCTCCTTCACCAGCTGGGCGCCGAGGTTCTCGTACGGGTCCTCGATCTCGACCTCGCGGGCGATCGTGACACCGTCGTTGGTGATGGTGGGGGCGCCGAACTTCTTGTCGATGACGACGTTGCGGCCCTTGGGGCCGATCGTCACCTTGACCGTGTCGGCAAGCTTGTTGACGCCGCGCTCGAGGGCGCGACGGGCGTCCTCGTCGAACTTCAGGATCTTCGCCATGGGAGCGGTGAGCCCTCTCGGAAAGCTGATCTAACGGAAAACAGACTGCGCCCCTCGCGCCCGGCTTCTTATCGGTCGCGGGGGCCAGGGGCGCAGCTGTCGAGCAGAGTCGAGGTGAGTCGACCTACGTCTTGTTTCTCGACGTCTTACTTCTCGATGATCGCGAGCACGTCGCGGGCCGAGAGGACGAGGTACTCCTCGCCGTTGTACTTCACCTCGGTGCCGCCGTACTTGCTGTAGAGCACGACGTCACCGACGGAGACGTCGAGCGGAAGACGGTTGCCGTCCTCGAAGCGGCCCGGGCCCACGGCCAGGACGACGCCCTCCTGGGGCTTCTCCTTGGCGGTGTCCGGAATGACCAGGCCCGAAGCCGTGGTCTGCTCGGCGTCGAGCGGCTGGACCACGATGCGGTCCTCGAGCGGCTTGATGGCAACCTTGGAGCTGGTGGTCGTCACGATCCGACCTCCCCCTTCGGAGATCTCACGGGGTTAACTGTCTGAGGTGGCGACCAGGTGGATCCGTCGTCGCGGGTGCCGGACCTGCCCGTCGCGTAGTTGGCACTCTCCAGGGGGGAGTGCCAGAGCCGAGACTATGACCGCGATTAGCACTCGGTCAAGCGGAGTGCCAATGCCGACGGCGCGTCGGCGGACTTTCCCGTGCGGACGCCGGTTCTGTGGCGCACCCGGCGTGGGTGCCGGCGCCGCTGGGGACTGCCGCCCCCAGACCCCCGCTTCGGCCTGGATGGCCTCGCCCTCGATCGCCGGACGGGCTGGACGCGTGGCCCGGGCCGTGAAGCAGTGGCCCGTCCACGGAGGTCAGAGGTGGTCCTCCAGACGGCCCACCCGCAGGCCCCGCTCCTCGATCCGCCGCAGGAGATCCTCCGTGCGGGCCGGGGCGGTGACGGAGACGATGTCACCGGGGCGCAGGCCGGGGGCGCCGCGGGTGTAGGTCAGGGCGCCGTCGGCGGTCAGCTCGGCCCGCCACAGGACGACGGCCGTGATGCCGCAGTCGGCGGCGGCGCGCAGGGTCGTCGGGTCGTACCGGCCGTAGGGCGGGCGGAAGAGGCGGGGGCGGACGCCGAAGCGGGCGTGGAGCTTGGTCTGCTGGCCGCAGATCTCGGCGCGCTGCCCGGCGTAGGGCAGGCCGCGCAGGGAGCGGTGGTCGAGGGTGTGGTTCTGCAGGCTCGCGCCGACCGAGCGCAGCCGGGCGAAGTGGCCGTACGCCGGTCCGGCCACGGTGTCGGTGAGGAACAGGGTGACCGGGAGCCCGCGTTCGCGGATCAGGGCGGTGAGGCGGGGGTCCCGGTCGGCGCCGTCGTCGTAGGTGAGGAAGACGACCCGGTCGGTGGTGCGGACGTGGTCCAGGACGGGCGGTGCCGCGCGGTCCTGCCCGCCCGCCCGGGCCGGTTTCCCGGCCGTGGGCGGGACGGCGGGGCCGGCGAACTGGGCGCAGCCGGTGAGCAGCAGGGCGGCCAGGACGGCCCCGGCCGGCCGGAACCGCCCCCGCCTCACAGGTAGTCCTCCAGCCGGGCCACCGCGTATCCCTCGGCGGTCACCCGGTCCAGGAAGCGGCGGGCCAGGTCCGTCATCGTGCCGTCCCAGTCGTCGCGGCCCCGGAAGTGGGTGAGGACGATGTCACCCGGGTGGAGGTCCTGGTCCCACTCGCGGTACTCCCAGTGGTCGACGTAGACCTCCTCGTTCCAGATCGGCGCGTACTCGACGCCGCAGGACTTGGCGGCGCGCAGGGTGTCCCGGTTGTAGTTGCCGAAGGGCGGACGGAAGAGGGCGGGGCGCTTGCCGTAGCGCTCCTCGATCACCTCCTGCATGCCGCAGATCTCGTGCTTCTGCTGCTCGTAGGAGAGCGCCGGGAGGTAGGGGTGGCTCAGGGTGTGGCTGTTGAGGGTGACCCCGCGGTCCTGCATCTCCTCGAAGTAGCCGTAGTCGTCCTTGATCTCGTCGTCGGTGAGGAAGACCGTGTACGGGATCTTCAGCTCGCTCATCATGCGCAGGAACGCCGGGTCCTTCTCGGCGCCGTCGTCGATGGTGAGGAAGAGGACCCTCTCCTTGGTCGGGACGGTGGTGAAGACCGGCGGGAGGTCCTCCTGTCCGTCCACCTCGAAGCCCGCGCGCGCCGTGATCTCCGGCTTCTCCGCGGGAGGCGGCGGGGCCGTCAGCGGGACCTGTCTCAGGTTCCAGCGCTCGGCGGCGGCGACCCGGGCGGCCCGCTCCGCGCGCAGCTTGGACGCGTAGGTGTCGAGCGCGCGGGCCGGGGGCGCCTGGAGGGGCTGCGGGCCAAAGGCGCCCCGCACCTCGGAGGTGTCCTGTGCGCAGCCGGAGGCGAGGGAGGCGACGAGGAGCACGGCGAGGCCTCCGAGCACCCGGGTCCTCGACGACATGCCGGAAGCGACCCGGGCCGTCCGGGATGCCCGGCTTTTGTCATTTTGTAGTACTAGTCGCATGGTGCCGGATCCTCGCAGTCCCGGGCTCCCCGCCCGTGCCCGACACCACGTCGGAGGCGCACCTTCCACCGACTGGCCCACAATGGGCCGGTGAACGACCTCGACGCCCTCCTCGCCCTGCTCACCCCCGAAGGCCGCGCCCTGCTCGACGAGGTCCGCGACACCGACCCCGCCCGGGAGCTGGCCGTCGCCACCCGGCTGCGCCGCGAGCACCCGGCCGCCCTGGTGTCGGCGGCGCTCGGTCAGGCGCGGCTGCGGCAGCGGGCGGTGGCGAAGTTCGGGGCCGAGGACGCCGGACGGATGTTCTTCACCCCGAACGGGGTGGAGCAGTCGACCCGGGCGAGCGTGGCCGCGTACCGGGCGGGTCGCTTCAAGGAGCTGGGGGTCGCCTCCGTCGCCGACCTGTGCTGCGGGATCGGCGGCGACGCGATCGCGCTGGCCCGTGCGGGTATCCGGGTCCTGGCCGTCGACCGCGACCCGGCGACGGCCGCGGCGGCCCGCGCCAACGCCGGGGCACTGGGACTGGACGACCTCATCGAGGTCCGCGAGGCGGACGTCACGGAGGTGGACACGAGCGGGTACGACGCCGTGTTCGTCGACCCGGCGCGGCGTGGCGGACGGGGCCGGATCTTCGATCCGGAGGCCTACTCGCCGCCGCTGTCCTGGGCCGTGGCGGCGGCCCGTACGGCGGCCCGCGCCGCCGCGCTGAAGGTGGCGCCCGGCATCCCGCACGAGGCGGTGCCCGAGGACGCCGGGGCCGAGTGGATCTCGGACGGCGGGGACGTGAAGGAGGCGGTGCTGTGGTTCGGCACCGCGCCGGGGCCGGTCCGGGCGACGCTGCTGCCGGGGCCGCGCACCCTGCTCGGCACGGGCCTGCCCGACCCGGAGGTCCGCACGCCCGGCCGGTACCTGTACGAACCCGACGGCGCCGTCGTCCGCTCGCACCTGGTCGCCGAGGTCGCCGCACAGGTCGGCGGCGGGCTGCTGGACGCGACCATCGCCTACGTCACCGCCGACGCGCTGGTGCCGACGCCGTACGCCACGGCGTACGAGATCACCGACCGGATGCCCTTCAACGTCAAGAAGCTGAAGGCGCTGCTGCGGGAGCGGGGGGTGGGCACGCTGACCGTGAAGAAGCGCGGCTCGGCGGTCGAGCCCGAGGAGCTGCGGCGCAAGGTCAGACCCCAGGGGCCGAACGCGGCCACGGTGTTCCTGACCCGGGTCGCGGGGGCGCCGACGATGCTGATCGGGCGCCCGGCAGCCGCCTGACCGGCGCGGGCGCGGCGTACGGGAGGCCGCGTCCGTCCGCGTGGGGCGGGTCGGCACGCCCGCGCGTCCGGGCCGGCGCCGGAGATCCGTCCCGGCGGCACCTGGACGCGGGCGACGGACAGAGACCGGCGGGGGCGACGGTGACGGGCCGCACGCACCGAAAGTTTCGAAACGGCGGCCGATCCGCTCCCTCAGGCGGCCTGCGGCGGTGCCGTGCTGCTGCGCACCTCCAGGCTGGTGGCCAGCTCCACCCGGGTGGCCGCGGCCGAGCCGTCGTCGCGCCCCAGCTCCAGCACCAGGCGGGCCGCGGCCTCGGCCATCTCCGTGAGCGGCTGCCGTACGGTCGTCAGCGGCGGCCCCACCCAGCGCGCCACCGGCAGGTCGTCGAAACCGACCACGCTCAGGTCCTGCGGGATGCGCAGCCCCAGTTCGCGCGCGGCCTCGTACAGCCCGAGCGCCTGGAGGTCGTTGCCGGCGAAGACCGCGGTGGGCCGGTCGGGGCGGCGCAGCAGCTCCAGGCCCTGCCGGTAGCCGGCCTCGTGGTGGAAGTCGCCGGTGACGATCAGGCCGGGGTCGACCGGCAGCCCGGCCGTCTCCAGGGCGGCCCGGTAGCCGTCGACGCGGGCGCGGCTGCACATCATCCGGGTGGGTCCGCTGATGGCGCCGATGCGGGTGTGCCCCAGGTCGATCAGGTGGCGGGTGGCGGCGAGTCCGCCCTGCCAGTTGGTGGCGCCGATGGACGGCACGTCGGCGCCCGGGTCGCCGGCCGGGTCCATGACCACGAACGGGATGGAGCGGCTGGTCAGCAGGGCCCGCTGGGACTCGTCCAGTCCGGACAGCACGAGGATCACACCGTGCGGACGGCGGGCGGCGACCTGGTCGGCCCAGGTCCTGCCGGGCGTGAGGCGGCCCGCGCTCTCGGAGAGCACGACGCTGAGCCCCGCGTCCCGCGCCGCGTTCTCCACACCCCGGATGACCTCCATCGCCCAGGCGCTCTCCAGCTCGTGGAAGACCAGGTCGATCAGGGGCGATCGGGTCGCCTCGGCCCGCCTGCGCCGGTAGCCGTGGGTCCGCAGCAGGTCCTCCACGCGGGCCCGGGTGGCGGGGGCGACGTCGGCACGGCCGTTGAGGACTTTCGAAACAGTCGGTGCCGACACACCGGCCTCGCGCGCGATCTCGGCGAGGGTCGCGGTCTGCGCGGACCGCCTGTGCGGCCGGGTTTCGGCGGGCTGCGGGGATGTCATGGCGGCGATCGTATCCCTGCCGACCCCCTTGACGAAGACTTCGGGGGGTCATAGGTTTCCGGAACATTCGCTTGAAGCTTCGAAACATTCGATGCGTCGGCTGTGAAGAAGCGCTCGTGAGAGGGCAGCTGTCCCGTCCACCCCGACAGGAGTTCCATGACCACCGCGCCCTGGCGTGACCCCGCCCTGCCCGCCGCCGCCCGTGTCGACGACCTCCTGGCCCGGATGACCCTGGAGGAGAAGACCGCACAGCTGTACGGCGTGTGGGTGGGCGCCGCCACGGACGGCGACGGCGTCGCCCCGCTGCAGAACCAGATGAGCGCCGACCACGACTGGGACGAGCTGATCACCCACGGCCTCGGCCAGCTCACCCGTCCCTTCGGCACCGCCCCCGTCGACCCGGCCGTCGGCGCGCGGTCCCTCGCCCGCGCCCAGCACCGCATCCGCGAGGCCGGCCGCTTCGGCATCCCGGCGCTCGCCCACGAGGAGTGCCTGGCCGGCTTCACCGCCTGGCGGGCCACCGCCTACCCGGTGCCGCTGGCCTGGGGCGCCACCTTCGACCCCGCCCTGGTCGAGGAGATGGCCCGGCGCATCGGCCACGACCTGCGCTCGGTCGGCGTCCACCAGGGTCTCGCCCCCGTCCTGGACGTCGTACGGGACGCCCGCTGGGGCCGGGTGGAGGAGACGATCGGCGAGGACCCGTACCTGGTCGGCACGATCGGCACCGCCTATGTGCGGGGCCTGGAGTCCGCCGGGGTCGTCGCCACGCTCAAGCACTTCGCCGGGTACGCCTCCTCGGCCGGCGCCCGCAATCTGGCCCCCGTGCGGGCGGGCGTGCGGGAGCTCGCCGACGTGACGCTCCCGCCGTTCGAGATGGCGCTGCGCGAGGGCGGCGCCCGGTCGGTGATGGCGGCGTACACGGAGACGGACGGCGTCCCCGCCTCGGCCGACCCGGCGCTGCTGACCGCGCTGCTGCGCGACGAGTGGGGCTTCACCGGCACGGTGGTCGCCGACTACTTCGGCATCGGCTTCCTGGAGACCCTGCACCGGGTCGCCGGCACCCCCGCCGAGGCGGCGCGCCTGGCCCTCGCGGCCGGCATCGACGTGGAGCTGCCGACCGTGAGGTGCTACGGCAGACCGCTGCTGGAGGCGGTCCGCGCGGGCGAGGTCCCCGAGGAGCTGATCGACCTGTCGGCCCGCCGCGTGCTGCTCCAGAAGTGCGAACTGGGCCTGCTGGACGAGGACTGGACCCCCGAGCCGGCCGGCGACCCCGCCGCGATCGACCTGGACTCCCCCGCCAACCGCGCGCTGGCCCGCCGTCTGGCCGAGGAGTCGGTGGTGCTCCTGGACAACCCCGACGGCCTGCTGCCGCTCGCCCCCGACGCCCGGATCGCGGTGGTCGGCCCCCGGGCCGCCGACGCCCTGGCCATGCTGGGCTGCTACTCCTTCCCGTCCCACGTCCTGCCCCACCACCCCGAGGTGCCGGCGGGCATCGACATCCCGACCGTGCTGGACGCCCTGCGCGCCGAACTGCCCGACGCCAAGGTGACGTTCACCGAGGGCTGCGACACCTCCGGCCCGGACACCTCGGGCTTCGAGGAGGCGGTGGCGCGGGCCGCCGAGGCCGACGTGTGCGTCGCGGTCCTGGGCGACCGGGCCGGACTGTTCGGTCGGGGCACCTCCGGCGAGGGCTGCGACGCGAGCGACCTCCGGCTGCCCGGCGTCCAGGGCGCGCTGCTGGACGCGCTGGTCGCGACGGGCGTGCCGGTGGTCCTGGTGCTGCTGACCGGGCGCCCGTACGCGCTCGGCCGCTGGCACGGGCGGCTCGGCGCGGCCGTGCAGGCGTTCTTCCCCGGCGAGGAGGGCGGCCCCGCGGTGGCGGGCGTGCTGTCGGGCCGCGTCAACCCCTCGGGCCACCTCCCGGTGAGCATCCCGCAGCTGCCCGGCGGCCAGCCGTGGACCTACCTCCAGCCCCCGCTGGGCCTGGCCGGCGAGGTCAGCAACCTCGACCCGACCCCGCTGTACGCCTTCGGCCACGGCCGCTCGTACACGACGTTCGCCTGGGAGGACTTCACCGGCGGCCCCGGGAGCGGTCCCGGGGGCGGCGCGGAGACCGGCACGGACGGCACGTACGACGTGTCGGTGACCGTCCGCAACACCGGCGACCGGGCCGGCGCCGAGGTGGTGCAGCTGTACCTGCACGACCCGGTGGCGTCGGTGACCCGCCCGGACGTCCGCCTGATCGGCTACCGGCGGCTGGAGCTGGCGCCCGGCGAGGCCCGCCGGGTGACGTTCCGGTTCCACGCCGACCTCGCGGCGTTCACCGACCGCGCGGGCCGCCGGGCGGTCGAACCGGGTGCCCTGGAACTGCGGTTGGCGGCGTCCAGCGCGGACGTCCGCCACACGGCACGGCTGACGCTCACGGGGCCGGCCCGGGTGCTCGGCCCGGACCGGCGGCTGCACTGCGACACGGAGGTGTCACCGGTGGACTGAGCCCCGCGACGGACGGGTCGTCGCGACGGACGGGGCGTCGCGACGGTCAGTCCGCGGCCACCGACTCGAACCGCCACCGGTGCACCGCCCGCGTGACCAGCTCCCCGTCCGGCTCCGGCAGTTCGGGGAGTTCGGCGTCGTGGGCGGCGTCCCACCAGGTGATGACGAGGACCCGGTCCTGCGGGGCGCGCAGCGTCTCCCGGCGCAGCGGCTCGCCGTCGAGCGGCTGCGCCCGCGCCCAGGCCAGCAGATCCTCGCCCCGGCCGGACACGGCCCGCGCCTCCCACATCAGGGCGACCGTCATGAGTACAGGTTCTCCTCGCCGACCTCGTGCACGTGGTCGTGGCCGGGCACGTGCGGGTCCGTCACCGGCAGCGAGGAGTCCGCCGACAGGTCCCAGTCGGAGGCGGCCCGGTTACGGGCGACCATCTCGGCGCCGAGCGCGGCGACCATCGCGCCGTTGTCCGTGCACAGCTTGGGCCGCGGTACGCGCAGCCGGATGCCGGCCGCCTCGCAGCGCTCCTGCGCGAGCGCCCGCAGCCGGGAGTTGGCGGCGACACCGCCGCCGATCATCAGGTGGTCGACGCCCTGGTCCTTGCAGGCGCGCACCGCCTTGCGGGTCAGCACGTCCACGACCGCCTCCTGGAAGGAGGCCGCCACGTCCCGCACCGGCACCTCCTCGCCCGCCGCCCGCCTGGCCTCGATCCAGCGGGCCACGGCCGTCTTCAGCCCGGAGAAGGAGAAGTCGTACGCCGGGTCGCGCGGACCGGTGAGCCCGCGCGGGAACGCGATCGCGTCCGGGTCGCCCTCGCGCGCGTACCGGTCGATGACCGGGCCGCCGGGGAAGCCCAGGTTCAGCACGCGGGCGATCTTGTCGAAGGCCTCGCCGGCCGCGTCGTCGATGGTGGCGCCCATCGGGCGGACGTCGGAGGTGATGTCCGTCGACAGCAGCAGCGAGGAGTGCCCACCGGAGACCAGCAGCGCCATCGTCGGCTCGGGCAGCGGGCCGTGCTCCAGCTGGTCGACGCAGATGTGCGAGGCGAGGTGGTTGACGCCGTACAGGGGCTTGCCCAGCGCGTAGGCGTACGCCTTGGCCGCCGAGACGCCGACCAGCAGGGCACCGGCCAGACCGGGACCGGCGGTGACGGCGATGCCGTCGAGGTCGCGGGCGCTGACGCCCGCCTCCTTCAGCGCGCGGTCGATGGTGGGGACCATTGCCTCCAGGTGGGCGCGGCTCGCGACCTCCGGCACGACCCCGCCGAAGCGGGCGTGCTCGTCGACGCTGGAGGCGACCGCGTCGGCCAGCAGCGTGGTGCCGCGGACGACGCCGACGCCGGTCTCGTCGCAGGAGGTCTCGATCCCCAGTACGAGAGGTTCGTCGCGTGAGTCAGGCATGGTTGTCGGTTCCTTGTACGGGGTCGGCGCCCGCGGCGGGGCCGCCGCCGGGCGCTGTGGTCAGGCGCATCACCAGGGCGTCCACGTTGCCCGGCTGGTAGTAGCCGCGCCGGAAGCCGATGGGTTCAAAACCGAAGCGCTCGTACAGCCGTTGCGCGCGGGTGTTGTCCACCCGGCACTCCAGCATCACTTCCGTGCACTCGAAGGCGGTCGCCGCCCGCAGCAGTTCGGTCAGCAGCCGCGCGCCGAGCCCGGTGCCCCAGTGGTCGCGGGCGACGGCGATGGTCTGCACGTCGGACTGCTCACCGGAGGCGACGAGACCCGCGTAGCCCACGATGCGGTCGCCGGTCCCGCCGTCACCGCCGCCGTCCTCGCCGTCGCCGCCGGTCTCGCCGCCTCGGCCCGGCAGCACCGCGACGACGTACTTCCGGGTCGCGCCCGGCCCGCGCGCGTGGGCCAGCTCGGACCAGAACATCCCCCGCGACCAGGCGTCCTCCGGGAACAGCTCCCGCTCCAGCCGGAGCACGGGGTCGATGTCCCACCAGCGCATCTCGCGCAGTACGGCACTCTCGGGCGACGTCACGGGCTCGGTCACTTGGGGGTGACCACCTTGTAGTTCTTGGGGACCTGCGCGTCGGGCCGGCGCAGGTACAGCGGCCGGGGCGCGGGCAGCTCCTCGCCCGCCGCCAGCTTCTCGGCGGCCAGGCACGCCAGGGCGGCGGCGGACACGTGCTCGGGCTCGTGCGCCTTCGGGAAGGTGTCCGGGTACAGCAGGGCGCCCGCGCCGACGGCCGGGAGACCGGCCACCTGGTCCGCGATGTCGGCGGGCCGGTCGACCGCCGGGCCGGTGAGGCGGGTGCGGGAGTCGGCGTAGCGCGCCCAATAAACCTCCTTGCGGCGGGCGTCGGTCGCCACCACGAAGGGGCCCTCGAGGTCGGCGGCGTACGCCAGTCCGTCCAGCGTGCACACGCCGTGCACGGGCACGCCGAGCGCGAGCCCGAAGGTGTCCGCGGTCATCAGGCCGACCCGCAGTCCCGTGTACGGGCCGGGGCCGATGCCGGCGACGACGCCGGTGACGGCGTCCAGTCGCAGTCCGGCCTCGGCGAGCACCCGGTCGACGGCGGGGAGCAGCAGCTCACCGTGCCGGCGTGCGTCCACCTGGCTCGACGAGGCGATGACGTCCGTACCGTCGTGCAGCGCGACGGTCACGGCGGGCGTGGCGGTATCCAGAGCGAGCAAGAGCACGCAAACAGCCTACGGCGCCCGCGGGCCCGTGTCGGACGGCCGGGTCGGACGACCGCCTGCTGCTACCGTCGCCGGGAGCACCAAGCGTGACGTTCTCATCTCTCTGCGTGACGCGGTGTCCATGAGTGCGACGTACGACGCCTAGGTGGTCCCAGTGGCAAGCAGCAGCGCCGGTTGGGTGGCCGTGCTCACCGCGGCGGCCCTCGGCACGGTCGGTTTCCTCGCCCACCAGGCGTCGGACCGCATGCCGGCCGAACTGAGCAGGGTGCACGCGACCAGCGTCCCCGCCCCCGGCGCCTCCAAGGCACCTCGCGACGCCCGGCATCCGGACGCCCTGCCCCTCGGTTCGGGCCGGGGCGAACGGGTCGTGTACTCGCTGGACGACGACCGGGTGTGGCTGGTCGGCCCGGACAACAAGGTGCAGGACACCTTCACGGTCACCCCTGGCAGGGTCGACCCGGTGCCGGGCACCTACGCGGTCACGTCGCGCTCGAAGAGGATCACCGGATCGGACGGCGTCCCGGTCGAGCACGTCGTGCGCTTCACCAGCGTCGAGGGCGTGGTCATCGGTTTCAGCGCGGCCGTGGGCGGCTCGTCCTCGAAACCCGCTCCGGGCCTGCGGACCGGCGGCATCCGGGAGTCCCGCGCGGACGGTGACGTCATGTGGCGGTTCGCGACGATCGGCCAGCAGGTCGTCGTCATCCCCTGACACGCCCCGGAGGCCGCCCCCCGGGCGGGCGGCCGTCCCGGGTCAGGCGGCCGTCCCGGGTCAGGCGGCCTCGCGGTGCTCCCGGGCGGGGTGGCACTCCTCCGGCTCCGGCGCGCGCGGCGGCGTGGAGACGGCGGCCGCCGCGGCGCAGGTCGCGAGCAGGTCACGCATGGACACCCCGGCGGGCACGGGCGGCTGCGGCTGGGTCACGGGCTCCGGCACGGACGCCTCCTGAAGGTCGGGGGCGGACGTAGTTAGGCATGCCTAACTACGGGCTGGATACCATGTGACCACGGGCGGGACCCCGTTGGCAATATCTTCCCGACGTGTTGTCGGGATCAGCCGTGCGTCGCGGACGCGGTGGCCGGGGAACGGTCCGGAGGCGAACGCGGAGCGGCTCAGGCGACGAGGACGCTCAGGTCGACCGCGGCCCAGCGCTCGCCGACGCCCGTCAGCGTCACGTGCCGCACCTCGTCGGTGGTGGCGCCCACGGCCCGGTGGATCAGCAGCTGCAGCCGGTCCTCGGTGAGCTCCTCCACCTTGCCCTCGCCCCACTCGACCACGATCACCGAGTCGGACAGGGAGACGTCGAGGTCGAGGTCCTCCATCTCGTCGAGGCCGCCGGACAGCCGGTAGGCGTCGACGTGGACGAGCGGCGGACCGTCGCCGAGCGAGGGGTGCACGCGGGCGATCACGAAGGTCGGGGAGGTGACGGCGCCGCGCACACCGAGGCCCTCGCCGAGTCCCCGGGTCAGCGTCGTCTTGCCCGCGCCCAGCTCCCCGCTCAGCATCACCAGGTCACCGGCGCGCAGCAGTCCGGCGAGCCTGCGGCCCAGTTCCCGCATCTGCTCCGGGGAGGTGACGGTGATCTCGGCCCGGCCGGCCTCTGTCGGGATGTGCGCCTTCGCGGTTTCTTCCATCGTCACTCACTCGCAGTAGTCGCTTGTCGGCCCCGCAGGGGGTCGGGTCGGGCTGGACCGCGACCGGGGGCCGGAAGCCGCTTCCGGTCAGGAAGAGGCGGAGTCACAGCCCTCAACGGTAGCCGTTGGCGGCAACGCCCCCACGCGGGCGAGCAGGTCGGCGAGGCGGTCGGTGACCAGCTCCGGGTGCTCCAGCATCACCAGGTGCCCCGCGTCGGGAACGAGCACCAGCTCGGCGTCCGGCAGCAGGTCGGCGATGGCCTCGCTGTGCTCGCTGGGCGTCACCAGGTCCCGCACCCCGGCCAGCACCAGCACCGGGAGACCGCGGAAGCGGGCGAGGGCCTCGGTCTTGTCGTGGTCGTTGAACGCCGGGTAGTACTCGGCGACCACGTCGATCGGCGTCGATTCGATCATCCGCTCGGCGAACCGGGCCACGGCCGGGTCGACGTCCCGGGACGCGAACGAGTACCGCTTGATGATCCCGGCGAACAGGTCCGCCGTCGCCCGCCGCCCCTTCTCCACCAGCTCGGCGCGCTGCCCCAGCGCCTTCAGCACCCCGGGCAGCACCCGCCGCACCGCGTTGACGCCGGCCACCGGCAACCCGAAGTTGACCTCGCCGAGCCGCCCGGACGACGTGCCGACGAGGGCGACGCCGACGACGCGCTCGCGGATCAGGTCGGGGAAGCCGTCGGCCAGGGCCATCACCGTCATGCCGCCCATGGAGTGCCCGACCAACACGATCGGGCCGTCGGGCACGGCCGCGTCGATGACGGCCTTCAGGTCCCGGCCCAGCTCGTCGATGGTGACCGGCTCGCCGTCGCGCACCTGGGCCACGCCCCGCCCGGACCGCCCGTGGCTGCGCTGGTCCCAGTGCACGGTGCGCACGACGCCCCTGAGCGCCGCCCGCTGGAAGTGCCAGGAGTCCTGGTTGAGGCAGTAGCCGTGGCAGAAGACGACGGTGACGGGGACGGGCGCCTTGCGGCCGAAGAGACGCCGGCGGCGCCGGGTGAGCGCGGACTCGGTGTCCGGACCGACGTCGTCGACCTCGTAGTACAGCTCGGTGCCGTCGTCGGCGTACGCCTTGCCGGGGGTGCCGCGCAGTCCGCCGTACGGCCCCGCCGCGTCGAGGGCGAGCCGCGCCTTCCGGCGCATGCCGCGGCCGACGGTGAGCCGTTCTATCGCCACGCCGGCCGCCGCGCCCGCGGCGACCACGCCTATCGCGACGCCGGCGATCCCGGTCGCCCGGCGCCAGCCTCCGGCGGCCACGTCGGTGGCGGCCTCCGCGGCGGAGGCGACGGCCGCCGCGGCGACGTCCGCGACACCCTCCGCACTGCTCTCGCTCACGTACCGCTCCTCTTCACCGGGCCGCGGGGCGGAGCCCCCTCTTGTTCCTCATTCACCCGAACGTGTGTGGCATGCACGTCATACACGCCGGACCGGGCACACGTCACGCGTCACCGGTCACGCGGGTCCGCGACCGTCACCCGTTCACATGGACGCGGGGCACGCGCGCGCCGATCCGGGTGACGATCTCGTACGCGATGGTGCCGGCGGCCTGCGCCCAGTCCTCGGCGGAGGGCTCGCCGCGGTCGCCGGGCCCGAACAGCACCGCCTCGGTGCCGGGCGGGGGCCGGTCCCCTCCCAGGTCGACGACGAACTGGTCCATCGCGACCCGCCCCGCGATCGTGCGCCACTTGCCGTCGACCAGGACGGGCCCGGTGGAGGAGGCGTGGCGCGGGATGCCGTCCGCGTAGCCGAGGGGGACGAGGCCGAGGGTGGTCTCGCCGGGGGTGGTGTAGTGGTGGCCGTAGCTGACGCCGTGGCCGCCGGGGACCTGCTTGACCAGGGCCAGGGCGGCGGACAGCGTCATCACGGGGCGCAGTCCGAAGTCGGCGGGGGTGCCGATCTCGGGGCTGGGCGAGATGCCGTACATCGCGATGCCGGGGCGTACGAGGTCGAAGTGGGTCTCGGGGAGCGTGAGCGTGGCCGGCGAGTTGGCGATGTGCCGCACCTCGGGGCGGACGCCCTGCCGCTCGGCGTACGCCGTCATCTCGCGGAAGAGGGTGAGCTGGGCGGCGATGGAGGGATGGCCCGGCTCGTCGGCGCAGGCGAAATGCGACCAGAGCCCGGTGACGCGGACCAGCCCCTCGGCCTCGGCGCGCAGGGCCTCCCGGACCAGTTCCTCCCAGTCCCCGCCCGGCTGGCAGCCGTTGCGGCCGAGCCCGGTGTCGGCCTTGAGCTGCACCCGCGCGGGGCGTCCGGCCGAGCGCGCCGCCGCGGTGACCTCCGCCAGGGCCCACATCCCGCTGACGGAGACGTCGAGACCGGCCTCGACGGCCTCCCGCCAGGGGCCGCCCGGCGTCCACAGCCAGCACATGATCCGCACGTCGTCCGGCAGCCCGGCCTCCGTGCGCAGGGCGAGCGCCTCCTGGGGCGTGGCGGTACCGAGCCAGGTCGCGCCGGCCGCGACGGCCGCGCGGGCGCACGGGATCGCGCCGTGGCCGTAGGCGTCGGCCTTGACGACGGCCATGAGGGCCGCGCCGGGCGCCCGTTCACGCAGCGCGCGCACGTTGGCCCGCAGGGCGGCCAGATCGATCTCGGCACGCCCCCGCAGGGACGCGTCCCACCGGACGGAAGTCTCACTCATCGCCCCCCAGTCTCTCAGAGCCCCCGATCACCCAGCGCAACCGGCGTAGCGGCCGCCCGGCTGCGGGCGGTCGTGCCGCCGCAGCCACGGGCAACCGCGCCACCGCAGCCACGGGAAATCCCGCCGTCCCGCAGCTGCGGGCAGTCGCGCCTCCCCCAGTGCCTCAAGGACCTGGGAGGTACCCCCAGGACGGCACGGGTGGGCGCTGGGGGTACCCCCTCCGGGGGAGGCACCCCGTAGCGCCGGGCGCGCACCCCACCCCCGGCACCGACGCCCCCGCCCACGCACCCCGGCCCACGGCACCCCGGACCGCCGGCACCGTCACCCCCGCCCGCCGGCAACCCCCCGCACGTCCCGCCAAGCCCTCGGCACCGCCTCCGCCACGTCATGCGCCCCCACCGGCGCCCCCACCGCCGCCATCCGCCCCGCGAGCCCGTGCAGATACGCCCCCACGCTCCCCGCGTCCACCGCCGAGAGCCCCGCCGCCAGCAGCGACCCCGCCAGCCCCGACAGCACGTCCCCGCTCCCCGCCGTGGCCAGCCACGACGTCCCCGTCGCGTTGACCCGCACGGGCCCCTTCCCGCCCGCCGCGGCCACCACCGTCGTCGACCCCTTCAGCAGCACCGCCGCCCCGTACCGTCCCGCCAGCTCCCGCACCGAGGCCAGCCGCGCCCCCTCGACCTCCTCGCGGCCCACCCCGAGCAGCGCCGCCGCCTCCCCGGCGTGCGGCGTCATCAGCGTCGGCGCCGTACGTCCCCGCACCGCCTCCGCGTCGGCCAGCCGCAGCCCGTCCGCGTCGATCAGCACCGGCACCTGAGCCGCCAGCACCTCCGCCACGGTCCCGGCGTCGTCCCCGGCCCCGGGCCCGACGACCCACGCCTGCACCCGCCCCGCCCGCTTCGGCCCCCGGTCCGACACGAGCGTCTCCGGGAAGCGCGCGATCACCGCGTCCCCCGCCGGCCCGACGTACCGCACCGCACCGGCACCGCCGCGCAGCGCCCCGGAGACGGCGAGCACGGCGGCCCCCGGGTAGCGCGCCGACCCGGCGGCGATGCCGACGACCCCGCGCCGGTACTTGTCGCTCTCCACGCCCGGCACCGGCAGCAGCCGGGCCACGTCCGCGTGCTGCAGGGCCTCCAGTTCGGCCGCGTCGTCCGGCAGCGCCAGCCCGATGTCCACCAGCCGCACCGACCCGGCGTACTCCCGCGCCGGGTCGACCAGCAGCCCCGGCTTGTGCGCCCCGAAGGTCACCGTCAGATCGGCCCGCACCGCCTCCCCGCGCACCTCCCCCGTGTCGGCGTCGACCCCGCTCGGCAGGTCGACGGCGACGACGGCGGCCCGCGACCGCCCGGCCGCGGCGGCCAGCGGCACCGCCTCGGCCCGCAGCCCGCCCCGGCCGCCGATCCCGACGATGCCGTCCACGACCAGGTCGGCCCGCTCGATCAGCCGCTCCCCGTCGCCGTCGGCGGCGACGCGCCCGCCGGCCCGCCGCAGCGCCGCGAGGCCGCCGGCGTGCGCGCGCTCGGGCGTGAGCAGGACGGCCGTCACCCCGGCCCCGCGCCGGGCGAGGCGCGCCCCGGCGTACAGGGCGTCGCCGCCGTTGTCGCCGCTGCCGACGAGCAGCACGACCCGGCTGCCGTAGACCCGCCCGGCCACGCGGCCGAGCACCTCCGCGCAGGCGGCGGCGAGCCCGGCCGCCGCCCGTTGCATCAAGGCCCCCTCCGGCAGCCTCGCCATCGACTCCCGTTCGGCCGTCCTGACCGTCTCCACGCTGTACGCAGTCCGCATGCCGACGAGTCTTCCCGGTCCACGGCGAACGTCACGACCCGCACCGGTCCGTTTCACTCCCGCCCGGGGCCGGCCCGGGGTCCGGGCGGAGGGCCCCGCGGGCCTGCCCGGCGGCGACGACCACGGCGGCCTGCCGGACACACCGGACGACCACGGCGCCCTGCCGGGCGTACCGGACGAGCGGGGCCTTCGCGGCGGGGAAGCTAGCCCTCCGCGATCACCACCGCCGACGCCACCCCCGCGTCATGGCTGAGCGACACGTGCCACGACGTCACCCCCAGCTCCGCCGCCCGCGCCGCCACCGTCCCGGTGACCCGCAGCCGTGGCCGCCCGCTGTCCTCGACGTACACCTCGGCGTCCGTCCAGTGCAGCCCCGCCGGTGCGCCGAGCGCCTTGGCCAGCGCCTCCTTCGCCGCGAACCGGGCGGCGAGCGAGGCGACGCCCCGGCGCTCCCCGCTCGGCAGCAGCAGCTCGCTCTCCAGGAAGAGCCGCCCCGCCATGGCCGGCGTGCGCTCCAGCGACGCCCCGAAACGGTCGATCTCCGCCACGTCGATCCCGACCCCGATGATGCTCATGCCGGGCAGCCTAGGCCGACGCCCGGACGGTCACTCCACCGTCACCGATTTGGCCAGGTTCCGCGGCTGGTCCACCTCGTTGCCCCGGACCGTGGCCAGCTCGCAGGCGAAGACCTGCAGCGGCACCGTCGCCACCAGCGGCTGGAGCAGCGTCGGGGTGGCGGGGATCCGGACGAGGTGGTCGGCGTAGGGGACGACCGCCTCGTCGCCCTCCTCCGCGATGACGATGGTCCGCGCGCCCCGGGCCCGGATCTCCTGGATGTTGGACACGATCTTGTCGTGGAGCACGGAGCGGCCGCGCGGGGACGGCACGACCACGACGACCGGCAGGTCCTCCTCGATCAGCGCGATCGGCCCGTGCTTCAGCTCGCCCGCCGCGAAGCCCTCGGCGTGCATGTACGCCAGCTCCTTGAGCTTCAGGGCGCCTTCCAGCGCGACCGGGTACCCGACGTGCCGGCCCAGGAACAGCACCGTGTCCTTGTGGGCGAGCGAGCGCGCCAGTTCCCGTACCGGCCCCATGGTCCCCAGGACCTGGTCGACCGCGCCGGCGATCCGGGAGAGGTCGCGGACGACGCCGCGGATCTCGTCGGCGTACTTCGTGCCGCGGACCTGGCCCAGGTAGAGGGCGACCAGGTAACAGGCCACCAGCTGGGTCAGGAAGGCCTTCGTCGAGGCGACGGCGACCTCGGGACCGGCGTGCGTGTAGAGCACCGCGTCGGACTCGCGCGGGATGGTGGAGCCGTTGGTGTTGCAGATGGCCAGCACCTTGGAGCCCTGCTCACGGGCGTGGCGCAGCGCCATGAGGGTGTCCATGGTCTCGCCGGACTGCGAGATGGCGATGACCAGGGTCTGCCGGTCGAGGATGGGGTCGCGGTAGCGGAACTCGCTGGCCAGCTCCACCTCGCAGGGGACGCGCGTCCAGTGTTCGATGGCGTACTTGGCGATCAGCCCGGCGTGGAAGGCCGTACCGCAGGCGACGATGACGACCTTGTCGGCCTCGCGGAGCACTCCCACGGGGATCCGCAGCTCGTCCAGGGTGAGGGAGCCGGAGCCGTCGATGCGGCCGAGGAGGGTGTCGGCGACCGCCTTGGGCTGCTCGGCGATCTCCTTGAGCATGAAGGAGGCGTGGCCGCCCTTCTCGGCGGCCGAGGCGTCCCAGTCGACGTGGTACGAGCGCACGTCGGCGGGGCTGCCGTCGAAGCCGGTGACCGTCACGCCGTCCCGGCGCAGCTCCACCACCTGGTCCTGGCCCAGTTCGAGGGCGTCCCGGGTGTGGGCGATGAACGCGGCGACGTCGGAGGCGAGGAAGGACTCGCCCTCCCCCACGCCCACCACGAGCGGTGAGTTGCGCCGCGCGCCCACGACCACGTCGGGCTCGTCGGCGTGCACCGCGACCAGCGTGAACGCGCCCTCCAGCCGGCGGCACACCAGCCGCATCGACTCGGCCAGGTCGGCGCAGGCGGAGTACTCCTCGGCGAGCAGGTGGGCGACGACCTCGGTGTCGGTCTCGGAGGCCAGCTCGTGACCGCGCTCCGCCAGCTCGGCCCGCAGCCGCGCGAAGTTCTCGATGATGCCGTTGTGGACCACGGCCACCCGGCCGGCGTTGTCGAGGTGCGGGTGGGCGTTGGCGTCGGTGGGTCCGCCGTGGGTGGCCCAGCGGGTGTGGCCGATGCCGGTCGCGGCGGCCGGCAGCGGGTGCTCGGCCAGTTCCTTGTCCAGGTTGACGAGCTTGCCGGCGCGCTTGGCGGTGGCGAGCCCGCCGTCGGCGAGCACGGCGACGCCCGCCGAGTCGTATCCCCGGTACTCCAGCCGCTTGAGTCCGGCCATCACGACGTCGAGCGCCGACTGCGGCCCCACATATCCCACGATTCCGCACATGACCGGCAGCCTACGGTCAGCTTCGATCACGAACCCGTTGCCGCGTGCCCGAAATCGGAAATTCCCACCGGGGTACGAACACCCCGGTGGGAATTTCCGGCCGGTTCCGGTCAGCCCAGCTTGGCGAGCTGGGCGTCGCTGATCTCCGTGGGGAACGGGAAGTCCTTGCCGTCGGCGGCGGCGGCCAGGTTGAGGACGGTGAAGGAGGCGACCGTGGAGCCCTTGCGGGTGACGGTCACCTTGACCGGGAACTCGTCACCCTCGTCACCGGTCAGCGTCATGGTCAGTGCCACGGCCTCGTCGGCACCGCCGGGCGCCTTGTCCTCGGCCACCTTGGCGATCTTCACCGGCCGGCCGGCCGCCGTGTAGGCGAAGCCCCCGGCGCACGTGCCGACGGCGGCCTTGACGTCCTTCAGGGCCGTCTCGGCGCCGCCGCCGTCGTAGGAGGCCAGCGTCACCAGGGCCTTGTCCAGATCGAACGCGCTGTCGAGCGCCTCCTCGGACACGTCGCCCCCGGCCGGTTTCTTCGGCCCCTCCGTCCAGGACCGCTTCACCGTGGCCGCCGGCTTGCCCGCGGCCACGCCGGTCTGGGCGAAGGCGAGCGGCTGGCACTCGGCCTTCTGCGCCTTCACCTTGTCCTGCGCGATGTCGTCCGTCGCGGCGGCCTCGGTGACCTTGCCGTTCTTGACGTCCGTCTGGGCCAGGGCGGCCTTCTCCAGCTCGGCGGCGGTCAGCGCCTTGGCGGCGGCCGGAGTCGCCGAGGCGTTCTTGTCGCCGGCCTTGCCGTCACCGGCCTTGCCGCCGCCGTCGGAGGACCCGTCGTCGGAGGACCCACCGCAGGCGGTGACGAGGAGGGCCAGGGCGGCGGCGGAGGCCGCCAGGGCGGTACGGCGCACAGCGGTCGATCTCACTCGGATGACTCTTTCTGCCAGGACTGCGGAGGAGCTCCGCACGTTTCGCGCGCACTGTACTCACCGGCAGATCACAGATGATCACTCCATCACCACCCGGTACCCGACCGTGACGCCGACGTGATCTTTCCCGGCGGACGACGGGTGGCGGGCGGCGGGCTGCGTCCGGCGTGACACAGCCCACCCGCCACCACGTTCGAACTCCGTTAACAATGGACTGTGATCTCTCCGGTCCCCTCGATGCCCCGGAGCGCCCACCGGTCCCGGCCGGAGGCGACTCCCTACGTCGACCTCACCCGCCCCGAGTGGAGCGCGCTGCGCGACAAGACGCCGCTGCCGCTGACCGCCGAGGAGGTGGAGAAGCTGCGCGGCCTCGGCGACGTCATCGACCTCGACGAGGTGCGGGACATCTACCTCCCGCTGTCCCGGCTCCTCAACCTCTACGTCGGCGCCACCGACGGGCTGCGCGGCGCGCTGAACACCTTCCTCGGCGAGCAGGGCTCCCAGTCCGGCACGCCCTTCGTCATAGGGGTCGCCGGCTCGGTCGCGGTCGGCAAGTCCACCGTCGCCCGCCTCCTGCAGGCGCTGCTGTCCCGCTGGCCCGAGCATCCGCGCGTCGAGCTGGTCACGACCGACGGCTTCCTGCTGCCGACGAGGGAGCTGGAGGCGCGCGGCCTGATGTCGCGGAAAGGTTTCCCCGAGTCGTACGACCGCCGGGCGCTCACCCGCTTCGTCGCCGACATCAAGGCGGGCAAGGCCGAGGTGACCGCCCCCGTCTACTCGCACCTCATCTACGACATCGTCCCGGACGAGAAGCTCGTCGTGCGCCGCCCCGACATCCTGATCGTCGAGGGCCTGAACGTGCTCCAGCCCGCGCTGCCCGGCAAGGACGGCCGCACCAGGGTCGGCCTCGCCGACTACTTCGACTTCAGCGTGTACGTCGACGCCCGCACCGAGGACATCGAGCGCTGGTACCTCAGCCGCTTCCGCAAGCTGCGCGCGACCGCCTTCCAGAACCCCTCCTCGTACTTCCGCAAGTACACCCAGGTCTCGGAGGAGGAGGCCCTCGACTACGCCCGCACCACCTGGCGCACCATCAACAAGCCGAACCTGGTGGAGAACGTGGCCCCCACCCGGGGCCGGGCCACCCTGATCCTGCGCAAGGGACCGGACCACAAGGTGCAGCGCCTGAGCCTGCGGAAGCTGTGACGACGAGGGCCCGGGGCCTGTAGAAATACCGGATGCTGCATCTGCGTCTGATCACCCCGGCCGACCGGACCGACGAGGTGGTCCGCCTGATCGACCGGACGGTCGGCACCACCCACCTCGTCGTCCTGCCCGGCGCCGCACGCGACCCGAAGGGCGACGTCGTCACGTGCGACGTGGCCCGCGAGGCGGGCGACGAGCTCATCAACCGGCTCCGGGCGCTGGGCATCGACGACTGCGGCGCCATCACCGCCGAGAACATCGACCTGTCCCTGTCCAAGCGCGCCGACCAGGCGGAGCGGGACGCCCCCGGCGAGCCCGCGGACGCCGTGCTGTGGGAGCAGCTGGAGGAGGCGACCCACGAGGAGTCGACCCTCTCCATCACCTACGTCGCCTTCATCACGCTCGCCACGATGATCGCGGCCTGCGGTGTGGTGCTCGACAACGCCATCCTGATCGTGGGCGCGATGGCGGTCGGGCCGGAGTTCGGTCCGCTGGCGGGGATCTGCACCGCGATCGTCCAGCGCGCACCGCGCCTGGCGCTGCGCTCGGCGATCGCGCTGCTGGTGGGCTTCGCGGTGGCGATGGTCGTCACCGGCGGCTTCAGCCTCTTCATGGACGCCGTGGACCTGTTCAGCAAGGCACAGCTGGAGGCGGAGCGGCCCAACACCGGGTTCATCTACGCCCCGGACTGGTTCTCGTTCGTCGTGGCGGTACTGGCGGGAGCCGCGGGCACGCTGTCCCTCACCTCCGCGAAGTCCGGCGCGCTGGTCGGCGTCGCCATCTCGGTGACGACGGTTCCGGCCGCGGCGAACGCGGCCGTGGCCCTCGTCTACGGCGACACCCACCAGGCCTGGCACTCGGCCGAACAGCTCCTGCTGAACCTGGTGGGCATCATCCTGGCCGGCACCCTCACGCTCTACGCCCAGAAGGCCCTGTGGTCAACCCAACGCGGCCGCCTCTCGAAGCCGGAGAGGCACTGAGGAAACGGCGCCTTCCCGACGCCGGGCCGGGACAACGCCGCCAGGGGCGCGGGGAACTGCGTGGCAAGCCACCGCGGACCCGCGGTCCGCGACGGCACAGCACCCTCACCTCGGCCACCCGGCCCCGCGGAACTACCCCAGCGCCGACTTCACCGAATCGGCCAGCCGCCCCGCCACGGCACGGGCCTGCTCGATGTCGGCCGCCTCGACCATCACCCGCACCAGCGGCTCGGTCCCCGAGGGCCGCAGCAGCACGCGCCCCGTGCTGCCCAGCTCCCGCTCGGCCTCCGCGACGGCGGTCGCCAGCTCCGCGGACGTCGTGACCCGCGACTTGTCCACGTCGGGCACGTTGATCAGCACCTGCGGCAGCCGCTCCATGACGGACGCGAGGTCCCGCAGCGTACGGCCGGTCTGCGCGACCCGCGCCGCCAGCATCAGGCCGGTCAGCGTGCCGTCGCCGGTGGTGGCGTGGTCGAGGATGATGACGTGGCCGGACTGCTCGCCGCCGAGGGCGTAGCCGTTGGCCTTCATCTCCTCCAGGACGTACCGGTCGCCGACCCCGGTCTGCACGAAGTGGATGCCCTCGCGCTCCATGGCCAGCTTGAAGCCCAGGTTGGACATGACGGTCGCGACGACGGTGTCGGAGCGCAGCGCGTCCCGCTCCCGCATCGCCAGCGCGAGCACGGCGAGGATCTGGTCGCCGTCCACCTCCGCGCCGGTGTGGTCCACGGCCAGGCAGCGGTCGGCGTCGCCGTCGTGGGCGATGCCGAGGTCGGCGCCGTGCTCGACGACGGCGGCCTTGAGCAGGTCGAGGTGGGTGGAGCCGCAGCCGTCGTTGATGTTGAGGCCGTCCGGCACCGCACCGATGGTGACGAGCTCCGCGCCGGCCCGCGCGAACGCCTCCGGCGAGACCCGGGAGGCGGCGCCGTGCGCCTCGTCGAGGACGATCTTCAGGCCGTCGAGGCGGTTCGGGAGGACGCCGACGAGGTGGGCGACGTACTGGTCGAGTCCCTCGTCGTAGTCGCGGACGCGGCCGACGCCGGCGCCGGTCGGGCGGTCCCACGGGGCGCCGGTGCGGTGCTCCTCGTAGACGGACTCGATGCGGTCCTCCAGCTCGTCGGCGAGCTTGTGGCCGCCGCGGGCGAAGAACTTGATGCCGTTGTCGGGCATGGCGTTGTGGCTCGCGGAGAGCATCACGCCGAGGTCGGCGCCGAGCGCACCGGTGAGGTGGGCCACCGCGGGCGTCGGCAGCACGCCGACCCGCAGCACGTCCACGCCGGCGCTGGCCAGACCCGCGACCACGGCGGCCTCCAGGAACTCCCCGGAGGCGCGCGGGTCCCGTCCGACCACCGCGGTCGGCCGGTGTCCGGCGAAGGTGCCCGCCTCGGCCAGTACGTGCGCCGCGGCGACGGAGAGACCGAGCGCCAGCTCGGCCGTCAGATCCGCGTTGGCGACACCGCGCACGCCGTCCGTGCCGAAGAGTCGTCCCACTTGTCCTCCTGAGGAAACGTCAATTCCGGGAGCGGACGCAGGTGCGGCCCGCACAGTCGGCTCCCGTGGTACCGGTCACGCGTCACGCCGCGCCGCCCGGTCATCCGATCACACAAGCCTTTGAACCTCTGAGCATCTCAACGTCTCAGCGTCTCAGCGTCTCAACGTCTGAGCGTCTGAACATCTCAGCGCCTCAGCAGCCCAGCGCTTCAACATCTCAACGTCTGAGCGTCTCAACGTCTTGTGCTGTTATACGCCCAACAGCAGAGATAAACGAAAGCCCCGACAGCACAGTGGCGTGCCGCCGGGGCGTTCGGAGTACAGGCAGCGAGGCTTAGCGCTTGCTGTACTGCGGAGCCTTGCGGGCCTTCTTGAGACCGGCCTTCTTGCGCTCGACCGCACGGTCGTCGCGCTTGAGGAAGCCGGCCTTCTTCAGCGGGCCGCGGTTGTTGTCCACGTCGGCCTCGTTCAGCGCACGGGCGACACCGAGACGGAGCGCACCGGCCTGACCGGAGACACCGCCACCCGCGATGCGGGCGATGACGTCGTAACGGCCCTCGAGCTCGAGCACCTTGAAGGGCTCGTTGACTTCCTGCTGGTGCACCTTGTTCGGGAAGTAGTCCTCGAGGGTGCGACCGTTGATCTTCCACTTGCCGGTGCCCGGGACGATCCGGACACGGGCGATGGCGTTCTTGCGACGGCCCAGGCCGGCGGCCGGCTGGGGCTCACCGAAGCGGGACGCCATGGACTCCGAGGTGTACTCGCCCTCGACGGGGACCTCGGACTCGGTGGTGTAGCTGTCGATGTCGATCTCTTCGAGCGGCTGCTCGGCAGTGGTCTCGGCCACGATGCTCCTCAGATTCTCTTCAGTCTTAGGGGGTGGCCGGACTTACTGCGCGACCTGGGTGATCTCGAACGGCTGCGGCTGCTGCGCGCCGTGCGGGTGCTGGTCACCCTTGTAGACCTTCAGCTTCGAGAGCATCTGACGGCCCAGCGTGTTCTTGGGGAGCATGCCCTTGACGGCCTTCTCGATGGCCTTCTCCGGGTTCTTGTCCAGCAGCTCGTCGTAGCGCACGGAGCGCAGGCCGCCCGGGTAACCGGAGTGACGGTACGCCATCTTCTGGGTCCGCTTGTTGCCCGAGAGGTGCACCTTGTCGGCGTTGATGATGATGACGAAGTCACCGGTGTCGACGTGGGGCGCGTAGATGGGCTTGTGCTTGCCACGGAGGATGGAGGCCGCGGTGGAGGCCAGACGACCCAGGACGACGTCCTGAGCGTCGATGACGTGCCACTGGCGCGTCACATCGCCGGGCTTGGGGCTGTACGTACGCACGGTTCGTAGCCTTCGCTTCTTCAGTGAATGGTCCTGACAAGGTCACCGAAGACGATCACGACAGCCCTGACCGCACTGCGGTGACGCAAACCGCGTGCTGGTCGCTGGTCATCGGTCCCGGTCGACCGGTGTAAGGGCCCCTCACGTGAGAATGAGCAAGCCAATACACATACGACTGTGCAGAGTACCCGGCATGCCCCAGCCGGGTCAAAACGGAGCCGCCGGCACCCGCGCGGCGTCCGTCGCGCGCCCGGCCCCGCCGTGCTCGTCGGCGGGCACCGCGCCGCCCCGGGCCCGCCGCGCCACCGCCCACGCCAGCGCACACAGCGTGAAGGCGTCCTTGAAGGCCCGCTGCCGCACCGACTCCAGCCAGGGCCAGGTCAGCCCGGGCGCCTGGGGCACCAGGGCGAGCCAGAACCAGGGCCCCCGGGCCACCGCCCCGGCGTACGGCAGCCCGGCGAGCAGCAGCGGCACCGCGACCAGGAGGTAGTGGTCGTACGACGGCCTGGAGACCAGGAACGCCGACAGCATCAGGCCGGCGCCGGTCTCCGCGTACCGCAGCGGCCCCGGGTCGGCGCGGCGCCAGCGCAGGTACGCGCACAGCACCCCGGCCCCCGCCGCCGCCACCGCGATCCCCTGCGCCGGCGGCCCCGCCACCCCGAGCCGGGGCAGGACGGCCGCCGGGGAGGCCTCGTAGAGCCGCAGGAACCCGTCGTCGCCGTGGAGCAGGAACGGCAGGGTGCGGGTGAGGAAGCCGGCCGGGTCGGGCATCAGCAGCGCCGCCGCGCCGGAGGCCAGCGCGGGCACCAGGACGGCCGCCGCCAGGCCCCGCCACCGTCCGGCGAACACGAACAGCAGGACCACGGGTGCCAGCAGCGGCTTGAGCGCCACGGCCGCGCCGATGACGGCCCCCGCCGCCGTCCACCGCCCCCGGCTCGCCAGCAGCAGGCACAGCGGCAGGCCCACCGCCGCGGTCACCGTCCAGTTGCCGAGCCGCACCAGGTGCCCGAACGGCGCGAAGCCCGCCGCGAGCCCGAGGAGCCCGAGGACGCCGAGGCGGCTGCCGTACGGCACCCGGTGCAGGCGCAGCGCACAGCCCCAGGCCAGCGCCAGCAGCCCCGTCACCGCCGGCGGTGCCAGCACCCGCAGCACCGCCCCGGGCAGCAGCGCCTGCGGGACGGCGGCCAGGACCGCGCTCGGCAGGTAGAGGAAGTGCGGATCGTCGTACGGGGAGCCCCCGGCCAGCCAGGTCCGGGCGGCCCGCACGACGATCGCGTTGTCCATCCCCCCGTCCGGGGCCGCCCGGGCCGCGCTCAGCGCCGACGCCCCCAGCACCGCCACGAGCGCCGCCCACGCGTGCCCGCCCGCAGGTCGCACCAACCACCCGGAGATGTCGCTTTTGCCCGTCCGCATGGGGGGAACGCTAGGCGCTGCGGCCCCTCCGCAGGCGCACCAGCGCGCCTCTCGGCCCGTCTAAGATGCCGCCCATGAGCTTTGGGCAGGGGGGACCTCAGTCGCAGTGGGATCCCTGGAAACCGCAATCGCAGCAGCAGCCCTGGAACAGCGGCGGCGGCGATTCCCCGGACTGGGCCGCCCTCGCCGAGGCCTCCGAAGCCCGTAACAAGCGGCGCCGGCTCCTGCTCATCGGCGGCGGTGCGCTGGCCACCGTGGCGATCGCGAGCGCCGTCGCCGTGGCCGTGGTCTCGGCGAACGGCTCGGACGAGGCGTCGGACACCCCCTCCTCCCAGCTGCCGGCGACCGCGGACATCCCCAGCCGGTCCGCCGCGGCCCCGTCGTTCGCCCCGACCAGTGCCCCGCCGCCGCTGGACCCGAAGGACTTCGTCTCCAGCAGCAAGAAGGACAAGGCCCCGCTCGGCCCGGACACCCTCTTCCCCGGCACGCAGCTGACCATGGGTGAGACCGTCTACAAGAAGGGGCCGACGGCCGACACCCGCACCTGCGCCTCCGCCGCCCAGAACACCCTGCCGGGCGTCCTCACCGCCAACGGCTGCACCCGGCTGCTCCGCGTCACCTACACCAAGGGCGACATCGCCGTGACGGTCGGCGTGGCCGTCTTCGACACCGAGGCGCAGGCGCTGAAGGCCAAGGGCCAGACGGACAAGAAGAGCATCGTGCGCTCGCTGTCCGGCGGCGGCGTGAAGCCGTTCTGCACCGGCGCGGTCTGCCGCTCCACCACCAACTCCTACGGCCGCTACGCCTACTTCACGATCGCCGGCTTCACGGACGGCAAGAACGTGACGCCGAAGACCACGGACGTGTTCCGCACCGGCGACGACCTCGGCGAGTTCACCTTCCGGCAGATCCGCCGGCGCGGCGAGGCCCAGGCGTCGGCGGCGGCGACGGCCGAGGGCTGACCGCCGCCTCCCGTCACAGCCGCTTGGCGCTGCGCAGCGCCCTGGCGTAGTGGCCGTCGCCGTCCAGCCGGAAGACGCCGCCCGGGCCGCCGACGGCCGGGCCGTCGAGCCCCTCCCGGCCGGAGACGAAGAGCAGATGGCCCTCGGCGTCGTAGCCGAGCACCATGCCCATGTGGTCCAGCCGCCCCTCGCTGCGCGGGTCGAGCTCGAAGAAGACGCGGTCGCCGGGCTGGAGCCGGTCGATGGCGGACGGCCGGTGGTCCGGCGAGACCCCGGTCAGCGGGAGGACGTCGACGCCCTCCTCGGAGCGGGCCACGGCGTCGGCGGTGCGCGGCAGGCCGCCACCGGCCCGGACGACGCCCCGCCCGTCCTTCTCCCGCGGGGCACCCGCCGCGTACCGGAAGACGGCGGCGAACAGGTCGTCCTCCTCGCTGTCCTTGTACCGGGCGTACCACTGCGTGAACCACTTCTCCTTCTCGGCGCCCTTCCTCCAGGGCTCGGGCATGAGCCGGACCCAGTCCGTGGTGGAGACCCCGGAGGAGGCCGGCGCGGGCTCCTCGAAGGTGCGTGCCGGCCCGGTCAGGGTGGCGGTGCGCGCCCCGTCGGTGAGCACGGCCCTGACCCTGCCGTCCGCGTCGCGCAGCACGGAGCGCGCGGGGTTCTCCAGCCGGAACCAGCTCTCCCCGCCCTCGTCCCCCGGGGCTCCGCCGATGCCGCGGGTCCCGTCCAGGACGCCGGCGTCCACGACCTCGGTGACGCCCGTCCCCTCCCGCTCGCGCAGCTCCAGGGTCAGGTGGCCGGAGACCGCGACGAGCACGAGCACCACGAGGCCCGAGACGACCGGACGCGGCTTCTTCCTGGCCTTCGCTGCCATGGTTCGCTCCTCCTCGGTTCTCAGACGGCGGGCATGACGCCGAGCAGCAGGCCGGCGGTGACGACGACGTAGGCCAGGAGCGAGACGGTGCCCGTGGCCAGCAGGGTGGCGCCCTTCGGCTGGCGCACCATCTGGTACGCGACCAGGCCGGGCACGATGAATCCGAGGGTCTCGTTGCCGTACATCAGCGGGAACCCGATCGACAGCGCGATCGTGACCGTGGCCTGGAGCAGCACGCCCAGCAGCACGACCGCGGCGAACAGCCGCTTGCCGTAGAGGATCACCAGCCGCTGCATGACCCTGGTGCCCGCGTAGGTCAGCGCGGTGACGCCCACCATCATGGCCGCGCGCTGGAGGTCCTCGACGAGGGTCAGCGCGATCCAGCCCGGCGTGATCATGCCGCCGGGGGACAGATTGGTGGTGAGGTAGCACAGCAGGGAGAAGAACAGGCCTACGGCGATGCCGAGGGCGGCCATCTCGGGGGTGAGTGCGGCGGTGGTCAACGGGGGCTCCGGGCTGGGGGACGAGGGGTCCCGTCGTAGGGGTCGTCGTGCGCTTCGTCGTGGGGCGGCCGGGGCCGCGGGGCGGGGGCGTACCGCTCGTGCCGCTGCTGCTCGTGCTCGCCGCGCCGCTGCTCGTGCTCGCCGCGCCGCTGCCCGCGCGGTCCCGTCTGCTGGGCCGGAATGCGGACCACCGGGGGGACCGCCGGGGTCTCCCGGGGCCGCGCGGCCCGGTGGTGCTCCTCGTGCGCCGTCGGGCGCGAGCCGGACGGGACCGGCCGCGGCTCCCGGGCCGGTGCCTCTGCGGCCGGGCCGGGCACGGCGGGGCCGGGGCCGGGGCCGTCGTCGGCCGGAAGTCCGGCCAGGTACTCCAGGAGTTCCTCGCCCTGGCCGTGGATGTTGCCGACGGCGACCAGGGAGGAGCCGTCGGACATGCGGTCGAGCAGGGCCGGCACGAACTCGTCGGCGGGCCGCCGCTCACCGCCGAGATCGACCGCCCGGTCCCGCCACCCGGGCGGGACGGCGTCGAGGGCGCTCTTGGCCGGGTGGCCGATGACGAAGACATTGTCCGGCTCCAGGCCGGGGACGATCCCGCCCATCTGGGCGTTGCGCTCGACGCGGTCCGGACGGCAGTTGATCACGACGTTGAGCGGACGGCGGACGGCGCCGAGGTCGAGCAGCTGGTCGATGTTCATCAGCGTCGACTCGGGGTCGTTGGCCGCGAAGACGTTGGCGAAGGCGATCCGCTTGCCCCCGGGGGCCACGTAGCGTTCCACGGAGAGCACGCCCGGATCCGGCGGGGCGTCGTACATGCCCTGGAGGGCGACCTGCCGCTCCACCCCCAGCAGTTCGGCGACGGCCAGGGCGATCGCGACGTTCTCCTTGAAGGTGAACCAGCCGAAGCCGCGCAGCTCCTCGTCGGTGACCGTGTCCGGGTCGGCGTAGACCAGCCGGCAGCCACGGGCGTCCGCCTCCTCCTGGAGGATGGGGAAGCGCTCCTTCTCGGCGGTGACGCAGATACCGTTCTCCGGCATCGAGCGGCACAGCGAGCGGGCCACGTCGTCCAGGGTGGGGCCCATCTCGGCGAGGTGGTCCTCGCGGACGTTGCACAGCACGCCGATCGTGGAGCGGATCAGCTTGCTCTGATTGACCTCCTGGAGGGCCGGCATGACGGCCATGCACTCGATGACCAGGGCGTCGGGGCGGTAGGCGGCGGCCCGGCGGACGATGCCGATCTGCTCGACGACGTTGGCGATGCCGAACTTGCGGTAGACCGGCTCCTCGGTGGCGTCGGGGTGGATGAAGCGTGCGGCCGTGCCGGTCGTCTTGGCCACGGTGACCAGGTCACCGCCGCGCAGCGCGCCCGCGCACAGCCGGGTGATGGAGGACTTGCCGCGGATGCCGTTGACCAGCACGCGGGCGGGGATGGAGTGCAGGGCCGCATAGTGGCGGCGCTGCTCCACGATGCCCGCGACGAGCAGGAAGAGGCTGCCGGTCAGCAGGACGACGTACAGGTAGAGCACGGGGGTCACCTTCCTCCGGCGCCGGGCCGGGGCTCGGCGGGGCGGGGCTCGGCGGAGCGGGGTTCGCCGGGCCTGGGCTCGGCGGGCCTGGGCCCGGCGGGCTCCGGCTCGGCGGGCCGGCGGGCCTGGTCGTGCCGGCGGGCCCGCAGCTGCCGGCGGAGCACTTCGAGGCTGCGGACGACGGCCCCGACCTCGTCCTGGTAGCGGGGGTGGTGCACGGTCCCGAGGTCTCCGTCGGCGAGCCTCTCGGCGCTGGTGGCCAGGGCCCTCAGCGGCCGGGCGACGACGAGGTGCACCCAGCCCAGGCAGACGACGGCCGCGGCGAGGCCGAGCATCCCGACGAGGACGCTGCGGTCCTCGCGCTCGTAGGCGGCGATCGCGAACCGGCCGGCGTCCTGACTGCTGACCACGGTCCAGCCGATGCCGGACGTGACGCCGCCGCCGGAGAAGGGGGCCGCGGCGGCCACGGTGACGTCACCGCCGTCCCGGAGGAGCAGGCCGTTCGCGGCGCGGGCGGCGCCGGCCCGCACGTCGCCCGCGCGGACCAGGTCCCTCAGGGCGTCGTCGGGCAGCTCCTCGAAGGCCAGGAAACCGTCGTCGGCCGCGACGGTCCGCGCGTCGGCGTCCACCACCCGGACCTCGCCGAGGCCGGGCCGGTCCAGCAGCGAGTTGAGGAACTCCACCCGTACCTCGCCGACCAGGGTGGTGCCCTCGTGCCCCGGCACGGGGGCGCCGGCCTGGATCACCGGCTTCCCGTCGTCCTCGCCCGAGACGCGGACCGGCGGCAGCCCCTCGTCGTCGCTCCAGTCGTGCGGGTCTCCCCCGGCGCGGGCGACGACCCCGCCGCCGGCGTCCACGACGTACAGCGCCCGGTAGCGGGGGTGCGCCTCCAGGGCGTCCGTCAGCAGGGTCCCGGCGGAGCCGGGGTCGCCGGCGTCGATCGTCCGGGAGACCGAGACGAGGTCCGTCCGGGCCTCGTCGAGGGCCCGCCGGACGCGGTCGGCGATCGCACCGGTGCGGTCGCGCTGGTCGTCGACGAGGACGGCGGGCACGTCGACCGAGCCGTCGGTGCGGTTCAGCAGCAGACCGACGGGCGCGCACCACAGCAGCAGCAGAACGGCGGCCACCGCCAGCGGCACCCGTACGCCGAGGCGGACCCTGCCGCGTCCGGCGCCCGGCGCCTCGCCGCCACCGGCCCCGGTGAGCCGACCCCGCAGGCGTTCCAGAGCGGCGCCGATCCGGGCGGCCTCGCCCCAGCGGGGCACCGCGACGGGCCGGGACAGATCACCGCGGGCGAGCCGACGGGACTCCAGGAACAGCCGCAGCAGGGGGCGCTGTACGCCCGCCCACAGCACGGCCGCGGCGGCCAGTCCGAGCACGACCAGCGCCCCGGCCGCGAGCAGCCCGTACGGTTCCCGGTCCGTGTCGGCGCCGCCCTGCTGCCGGTCCACGGGCAGCACGGCCACCACCGTGAGGCCGAGACCGGCGGCGGCGCTCGCCTTCCCCTCCGGGTCGGAGGAGGCGAGGGAGGCGTATCCGGCGGTGGCGATCCGGCCGTCGTGGTCGTCTCCCAGCAGGGTGCCGCTGACGCCGGGGTAACCGCGGGAGCCGGGCTCCCGGGCGCTGACCGGGTGCTCCCCGGTCCGTTCGGCGGCCCGCTCGGAGAGCCGCGACAGCTGTTCCCGCAGGAAGGTGCGCTCCGCGCGTTCCCGGTCGGCGCCGGCGGCCCCGGCCTGCTCCGGGCCCTCGGCCGCGAGGACCTCGCCGTCCCGGGTGACGACCGCCATGCCGCGCACCGGCCCCAGGTCGACGGCGGGTACGGACAGGCCGCTGGACGCGATCAGCAACCGCTGCGGCCCGCCCTTCCCGTCGAGGACGGTCATCGTCATCAGCCGGACGTCGCCCGTCTCCAGCCGCACCATGCGCGGGGTGAGGGCGTGCTCCCCGGTGAGGACGTCCTCGTCGAGCCAGCCGAGAGGAATCGTTTCGCCACGAGCGGCGAACACCTCGCCGCTCTCCGGGTCGACCACGGTGGTACCGGTCCACTTCTGGTAGGTCCGGCCCAGGTCGGACAGGACCCGTTCCGGCTCCCCGCCCCCTCGGGCGTTCCACGCGGCGGCGGTGCGCCGCAGGTCCGTGACCCGTTCGTCGATCGAGGCGCGCAGCGCGACGGCACCGTCCTCCGCGAAGTGCCGCTGCGAGGCCAGCACCGCCTCGGACACCACGGCGCCGTCACTGGGACCGAGCACCTTCGCCGTGAGCCCGGCCAGGGCGACGACCAGCAGACACAGCACCGCGATCGGGGGTCGGACACCGCCCAGGAGAGGCATGTCCGCCCGCCTGCGGCGGCGCGGCCGGGTCTTCCGCCCGAAGGACGCGTCACGACGCGACGTCACCGGGCTTCTTCCCCGGTCGCCGCGGGGTGCCCGGCACACGCCGGCCGCACCGCCGCCGCGGTCGTGCGACGCCGCCACGTGAACACGGGGTGAACGCCGTCGGGGCGCGGCCTCGCCGCGGAACGGGCGGTGGCCCCGCCCGCTCCTCCCGGGCCGGCGGCCTCGGGCCGCCGCCGCCGAGCCGTTCCCCCCGGGGCTCCCCCTCCCGCACCGGGAACTCCGGTGCGCTCCCGCCGCCCCCGGAAGATCCCCCCGGACTTCCCGAGTACGTCACCCGCGGCGGCTACGGTGCACGGGCGACCGGCCGGTTCCACCTGCGGCTCCTCGGACCCGGAGGCGCACGCGGCGGCCACCGGGTCGCCGGCGGCCAGGACCGGCACAGCACGTCCCACACGGAGAGGCTTGCGTAATGTCACCGAAGCACGTTCACATGAGCCTCGGAACTCGCTCTGACTTTGTCATTACCAGTCAGTTACTTGCGCGCGTCTTCAGCCTGATCGGTGTCCTCCTGGTGGTGTCCGGGTGCCAGGCGTCCTCCGGGACGTCCTCCGGGGCATCCCCCGGAACGTCCACCCACGCGTCCCCGCACGCCTCGCGGCCGAAGGC
Source organism: Streptomyces sp. NPDC093586 (assembly GCF_044764905.1). Lineage (NCBI taxonomy): Bacteria > Bacillati > Actinomycetota > Actinomycetes > Kitasatosporales > Streptomycetaceae > Streptomyces > Streptomyces sp. NPDC093586. The sequence continues at coordinate 167,687 of NZ_JBIWJA010000002.1, forward strand.
CCGTGAAGCGGCCGACCTGCGCGGCCGCGTCCTGTCGTACACGGAAGACCTGGCCCCCGACGGCCCCTACTCGCCGCCCGACGACGACCAGCGCGCCCGGCTGGCCGAGGGGATCGGGAGCCTGCTGGAGGGGGACGCGCGCGAGGCCGGGCGGCTGCTCGCCCCGCTCGGTCTCGGCGTCACCCGGCTCACCGACACCGGGTCCGGCCGCCGTTACGACGAGGTCGCGGCCACCGGCCCCGGCGAGAGCGCCCGGTGGGGCCGGCTGTACCTGGACGCGGACTCCCCCCTCCGCTGGAGCGCGCAGGTGCCGCACCCGGTGTCCGACCGGGACACCGAGGAGCTGGGCGTACGCCTGCTGGAGAGGACGCCGGGCGGCGCGCTGGTCCTGGCCGGCGCCCACCGCCGGGCCGGGCACGGGGACGCCGACGTCGCCCACCGCGAGGACAGCGCCTTCCACGGCATCGTCCTGGAGCTGCAGAAGCGCGGCGTGCCCGGCATCCAGCTGCACGGGTTCGCCGAGTCCACCACGGACCGCTACGACGCCGTCCTGTCCACCGGCACCGCCGGGAGCACCCCCGGGGAGGTGTCCGCTCTGGCCGACCGGATGGAGTCGAGAGGGCTGCGGATCTGCCGCGGCTGGACGGCGCACTGCCCGCTGGAGGGCACGACGAACGTCCAGGGCCGGGCGGCCGGGCGCCGGCACGCGACCTTCGTCCACCTGGAGCTGGCGCCCGGCGCCCGGGGCGACGGCCCCGACACCGACGCGGCCGCGGACGCCGTGGCCGGCCTGCTCAGCGCCTGGGCGAGCGACTGAGCGGGCGCCCGCGGACGCCCGCTCAGCAGCAGCCGGCCCCCGGCAGGGACCGCCGGTTGCGGGCCTCCTTGTTCCGCGCCGCCAGCAGCTCGTCCGCCGGGTAGCCGACCTCCTCCAGGGTCAGCCCGTGCGGCCGGACGACGTGCACGGCGGAGTCCCGGACACCGGCGGCGAGCACCTTGGCGGGCCAGTCGGGCGGGCGGTGCCCGTCGCCGACGAACAGCAGCGCCCCGATCAGGGAGCGGACCATGTTGTGGCAGAAGGCGTCGGCCCGCACGGTGGCGGTGATGATCCCGTCGTCGCCGCGCACCAGGCTCAGTTCCTGCAGCGTCCGGATGGTGGTGGCCCCCTCGCGCTTCTTGCAGTAGGCGGCGAAGTCGTGCTCCCCGAGCAGCCCCCGGGCGGCCTCGTTCATGGCGTCCACGTCGAGGGGCCAGTCGTGCCACAGGACGTGTCCGCGCAGCAGCGGGTCGACGCCGCCGGGGTTGTCGGTGACCCGGTAGGCGTAGCGCCGCCAGACCGCCGAGAACCGGGCGTCGAAGCCGCTGGGCGCCTCTCTGAGGGCCCACACCCGCACGTCCCTGGGCAGCCGCCCGGCGAGCCGCTTGAGCAGCTTCCCGTGGTGCTCGGCCCAGACCTCGCGTGGCAGGTCGACGTGGGCGACCTGGCCCCGGGCGTGCACCCCGGCGTCGGTCCGCCCCGCCACGGTCAGCTCGTACGTCTCACGGGACCGCGTGACCGTCCGCAGCGCGTCCTCGATCTCCCCCTGCACGGTCCGCCGCCCGCCGGCCTGTTTGGCCCAGCCGGAGAACCCGGTGCCGTCGTAGGAAAGATCAAGGCGCACCCGTACGTGCCCGGGCTCTACTTCCTCACTCACCCCTGAATCCTCTCAGGAACGGCGAACGGGCCCGCCCCGGAGGACGGACCCGCTGCCGGACCGGCCGCCGGTCAGCCCCGGCCGGTGGGGTTCAGCACGATCTGTCCGGAGTCGTTCGCCGGGTCGCCCTCGTTCGGCATCGTGTACGCGAAGAACGCCCGGCCGGTGGCGTTCTTGATCACCTCGTCGACGCGGAGGCCGAAGGTGAAGGTACGGGAGTCGTCCTCCAGGACCGGCGTGGAGACGAAGCAGGCGTAGTCGCCCTCGGCGCCCTCCCAGGCCCGTTGGCAGTTCTCGGGGACGGTGGTGGCCGTGGTGCCCGGCGGCAGGTCGACCTGGAAGGAGATCGGCTCGCCGCCGGAGCGCAGCAGGGCCAGCCAGGCGGGGCCGTGGTTGGCGAAGCCGACGTCCACCGACACGGTGCTGCCCTTGCGGGCCCGCAGCCGCTCACCGGTCAGATCGAGGTCGAAGGTGTTCCTGGTCGGCAGGTCCAGCTCCGCCCAGCGCGTGTAGCCGGCCGGGTCCGCCTCCGGCAGGCGGACCAGCTCCAGCGCCGGGCCGTCCCCGGCCTGGTGGTCGCCCCGGGCCAGCAGCTCCCGGGCCTGTGCGGCGGGCACCGCGCTGAAGGAGTAGGACAGCGCGTCCTGCAGCGCGAAGCCGGCCGTCCGGACCGGGAAGGGCGTGCTCAGCCCGTAGGCCGCGTCCCCGGCGAACCCGCCGTCGAAGACGCACAGTGCCTCGGAACGCCCGAGCAGGTCGTCGGGGTCGCGCGGGTCGTACCAGCAGTTGCCGAAGGTCTGGGGGAAGGACAGGCCCCGGGTGCCGGAGACGCGCAGCAGGACGCCCTCGCCGCCCAGCCCGCCGACGTTGCGGAAGCCCAGCGGCGCCCGGAAGGTGTCGCCGGCCCGGAGGTCCTCGGGCTCGGTCAGCTGCTTCATCCGCAGCTCGGGGCCGCCGACCAGCACGTCCACCGAGTGCCCGGTGAAGGCCAGGCCCTCGCCCTGGGCCGTGATCTCGATGCTGCCGGCGTCGCCCGCGGCGCTCTCGTCGGTCACGTCGAGGCGGATGCCGCCGAGGCGGTTGTAGTCCTGGCCGGCGTAGATCTCGTAGCCGTTGCAGGTGGCGACGAGCCCGTCGACGGCGCACCCCTGCCCGCCGCCGAGGCCGGAGAAGTCCACGGCGGCGACCCCGGCCAGGGAGCGGGCGTCCACGGTGACCGTGTATGCGCCGGTGCGGATCGGGTGGATGACCCCGTCCTGGTCCGGTACCGGCTCGCCGGGCGCCCGCAGCCCCAGCTCGATCTGCGGTTCGGCCGGCTCGCCGGACTCCGGGTGCAGGGAGAGGTTCACGCTGTCGGGACCGGTGACGGCGACCGGCAGCGGCTGTTCCTCGGCGTGGGCGGGACTGGCGAGCGCCGTGGCGGCCAGGGCGGCCAGCGCGAAGGCGGCGGTACGACGCCGCACGGCGGCGGGAGAAGGCATGAAACCCCCGTGACTCAGGGACCGGACGCACCGGGATTCGGTGACGCATACATGACCCCTGACCTGCCGGGAAGGTTGCCCCGTCATGCGGACGGGCCCGCCCCCCGAAGGGGACGGGCCCGTCACGAGCCGGAAGCCTCAGGCCTCCTTGGACTCCTCGGCCGGGGCCTCGGCGGCCTCGGTCTTGGTCTCCTCGGCAGCCGGAGCGGCCTCGGCGTCCTTGGCGGCACGCTTCGTCGCGGCCTCGGCCTCACCGGTCGCCTGCTGCGCCACGGTCAGCGCCTCGACCAGCTCGATGACGGCCATGGGCGCGTTGTCGCCACGGCGGTTGCCGATCTTGGTGATCCGGGTGTAACCACCGGGACGGTTCTCGTACCGGGGGCCGATCTCGGTGAAGAGCGTGTGGACGACGCTCTTGTCCGTGATGACCTGGAGCACCTGACGGCGGTTGTGAAGGTCGCCCTTCTTCGCCTTGGTGACCAGACGCTCGGCGTACGGACGCAGCTTGCGCGCCTTCGCCTCGGTCGTGGTGATGCGGCCGTGCTCGAACAGCGACTTCGCGAGGTTCGCGAGGAGCAGCTTCTCGTGCGCGGCGCTGCCGCCCAGACGGGCACCCTTGGTGGGCTTCGGCATGGTGTCTCTCCTAGGTGTCTGCCCCGGCCGTATCAGGTACCGGAGTCAGTATCCGAGCAGGCGGTCGCCTGTCGGAGATCCGGGGCGCCTTTCCAGGCGCCCCGGAGGGTCCGCGCCCCGTAAGGGGCGCGGGGAACTGCGCGACCGGCCACGACGGACCGGCAGCCGCAGTACGGCCCTCCTCGCGGAGCGCTCAGTACTGCTCGGTCTCGACGAAGCCCGCGTCCGCGTCGTCGTCGGCGCCGAAGGCGTCCGCGGCGGCGGTCGGGTCGAATCCGGGCGGGCTGTCCTTGAGCGCGAGGCCCATGCCGGCCAGCTTCGCCTTGACCTCGTCGATCGACTTCGCACCGAAGTTGCGGATGTCGAGCAGGTCGGCCTCGGAACGCGCCACGAGCTCGCCCACGGAGTGGATGCCCTCACGCTTGAGGCAGTTGTACGACCGGACGGTGAGCTCGAGCTCCTCGATCGGGAGCGCGAGGTCGGCCGCCAGCGCGGCGTCCGTCGGGGACGGACCCATGTCGATGCCCTCGGCGTCGATGTTCAGCTCGCGGGCGAGACCGAACAGCTCGACCAGGGTCTTGCCGGCGGAGGCCATGGCGTCGCGCGGACGCATCGCCTGCTTGGTCTCGACGTCGACGATCAGCTTGTCGAAGTCGGTGCGCTGCTCGACACGCGTGGCCTCGACCTTGTACGTGACCTTGAGGACGGGCGAGTAGATCGAGTCGACCGGGATACGGCCGATCTCCTGGCCCACCTGCTTGTTCTGCACGGCGGAGACGTAGCCGCGACCGCGCTCGACGGTCAGCTCCATCTCCAGCTTGCCCTTGCCGTTGAGCGTGGCGAGGACGAGGTCGGGGTTGTGCACCTCGACACCGGCCGGGGGCGCGATGTCGGCGGCGGTGACCAGACCCGGGCCCTGCTTGCGCAGGTACATCACGACCGGCTCGTCGTGCTCCGAGGAGACGACCAGCTGCTTGATGTTGAGGATCAGGTCGGTGACGTCCTCCTTGACGCCCGGCACGGTGGTGAACTCGTGCAGGACACCGTCGATGCGGATGCTGGTCACAGCAGCGCCGGGGATCGACGAGAGGAGGGTACGGCGGAGGGAGTTGCCGAGGGTGTAGCCGAAGCCCGGCTCCAGCGGCTCGATGACGAACCGGGAGCGGAACTCGTCGACGACCTCTTCGGTCAACGAGGGACGCTGAGCGATCAGCATGGAGTGAATCCTTCAGTCAGGGGCGCCCGCTATTTGACGCCCGACTCTGTACTGCAAGGGTACGGGCGGCACGACCCGAAAGAGCCGTACCGCCCGGAAATCCCTGGCGAAGCGAGGTCGGACACGACGACGCTTCGGCGGACGGCAGCCGTACTGCGACCTGTGGGAGGCGCCCCCCACAGCCCCAGCCGGAGGCCGGTCCGCCGCGTGCCGAGCGTCAGACGCGACGACGCTTCGGCGGACGGCAGCCGTTGTGCGGGGTGGGCGTGACGTCCTGGATGGAACCGACCTCGAGGCCGGTCGCCTGCAGGGAGCGGATGGCGGTCTCACGACCGGAACCCGGGCCCTTGACGAACACGTCGACCTTGCGCATGCCGTGCTCCTGAGCGCGGCGGGCGGCCGACTCGGCGGCCATCTGCGCGGCGAACGGCGTGGACTTCCGGGAGCCCTTGAAGCCGACGTGGCCGGCGGAGGCCCAGGAGATCACGTTGCCGGACGGGTCCGTGATCGAAACGATGGTGTTGTTGAACGTGCTCTTGATGTGCGCGTGGCCGTGAGCGACGTTCTTCTTTTCCTTGCGGCGCACCTTCTTGGCAGCGCCCTGACGTCCCTTGGGGGGCATGTCGTTCTCCTACGGGAGGTGGTCGGTCCTACAGCGAAGACCGCTGGACGGCGAGTCCGCTGCGGACTACTTCTTGCCCGGCTTCTTCTTACCGGCGATGGCGCGACGCGGGCCCTTGCGGGTGCGGGCGTTGGTGCTGGTGCGCTGACCGCGGACGGGCAGGCCGCGGCGGTGACGCAGACCCTGGTACGTACCGATCTCGACCTTGCGGCGGATGTCGGCCTGGATCTCGCGACGGAGGTCACCCTCGGTCTTGATGTTGTTGTCGACGTACTCGCGGATCGCGACGAGCTGCTCCTCGGAGAGGTCGCGAACGCGGGTGTTCGGGTCGACGCCGGTGGCGGCCAGCGTCTGCTGCGAAAGGGTCCGGCCGATGCCGAACACGTAGGTGAGGGCGATCTCCACGCGCTTTTCGCGCGGGATGTCAACACCGGAAACGCGTGCCATTCAATGGCTCCAGTTGATTGTCGGAGGTCTTCCACAGAACCGGTCCCCGGCCGCCGTATCAGGTACGAACCGGGTCCCCGGCCTCCGAACCGGGGGTGTCGGGCACCTGGGTGCCCGGGTCCTGCGTATGAACATGTTCAGCTCGCGTCGCGCGAAGTCATGCGAATCGCGGAGGGAACGGTCGTGCGTCAGCCCTGGCGCTGCTTGTGGCGCGGGTTGTCGCAGATGACCATGACCCGACCGTGACGGCGGATCACCCTGCACTTGTCGCAGATCTTCTTGACGCTCGGCTTGACCTTCATGGGGTGAGGTTCTCCGGGTCAGTTGCCGGCGGGCCCGCGGCACGGCGCCGCGGGACGTGGGCAAGATCTACTTGTACCGGTAGACGATCCGGCCACGCGTCAGGTCGTACGGAGACAACTCCACCACGACCCGGTCGTCAGGGAGGATGCGGATGTAGTGCATACGCATCTTGCCGCTGATGTGTGCCAGGACCTGGTGGCCGTTCTGGAGCTCGACCTTGAACATGGCGTTCGGAAGAGACTCGACGACAGTGCCCTCGATCTCGATGGCACCTTGCTTCTTGGCCACGCTTCGCCCTTCGAATCGACTACCTTGATCGACTCCGCTGCGCCCTGCGAGCTGATGCAGGCATACGGGTGCACTGGAGCCGACGAGTCAGTCTACGTCAGCATCCCCGGAAAGGCGAAACGAGGAAGTCTGCCCCACGGGTGAGATCGTTACGCCAGCGGGTCCGGTGCCGCCGTGACGCCCAGCTCGGCCAGCTTGGCCCTGCCTCCGTCGGGGGCCGTCAGGACCAGGGGGCCCTGCTCCGTCAGCGCCACGGAGTGCTCCCAGTGCGACGACCACGTGCCGTCCGTCGTGATGACCGTCCACTCGTCCTGGAGGACCTTGGTCTTCGGGGTGCCGAGGGACACCATCGGCTCGATGGCCAGGCAGAAGCCGGGCACCAGCTTCGGACCCTTGCCGCGGCGCCGGTCGACGTAGTTCAGCAGGTGCGGGTCCATGTGCATCTCGGTGCCGATGCCGTGGCCGCCGTAGTCCTCGATGATCCCGTACTTGCCGCCGCCGGGCTTGGGCTGGCGGCGGATGTACGTCTCGACGGCCCGCGAGATGTCGACGAGCCGGTTGCCCTGCTTCATCGCCGCGATGCCGGCCCACATCGACTCCTCGGTCACCCGGGAGAGCTCGACCAGTTCCGGGGCGTGACCGGAGCCGACGAAGGCCGTGTAGGCGGCGTCGCCGTGCCAGCCGTCGATGATCGCGCCGCAGTCGATGGAGATGATGTCCCCGTCCTTGAGGACCACGTCGTCGGACGGGATGCCGTGGACGACGACCTCGTTCACGGACGTGCAGATCGTCGCCGGGAACCCGCCGTAGCCGAGGAAGTTCGGCTTGGCGTCGTGCTCCGCGAGCACCTTGCGGGCGACCTGGTCCAGGTCCTTGGTCGTGGCGCCGGGCACGGCGGCCTCCCGCGTGGCCGCGTGGATGGCGGCGACGACCAACCCCGCCTCGCGCATCTTGGCGATCTGCTCGGGGCTCTTGATCTGCACCATGGGGACTGCGGCCTTTCTGGACCGGAAGAACAACAACGGACGCCATCAACGATACGGGGCCGGTCACCGGCGCAGGCCGCGGCAGTCACCGCAACCGCGGGCAGTCGTGCCTCCTCCGGTGCCTGAACGCCCTGGGAGGTGCCCCCGGGGCGGCACGGGCGGGCGCTGGGATCCACCCCCCGGCACGCCACAGCCGCGGCCCCTGAAAAGGAACCGCGGCTGTGACCACGCGCCACAAGAACTACTTGTCCCGCTTCAGCGCCTCCAGCGCCCGCCCCGTGACCTCGCTCACCGGCCCCATCGCGGAGATGGTGACGACCAGTCCCTGCGCCTTGTAGTAGTCGATGATCGGCTCGGTCTGCGTGTGGTAGACCTCGAGCCGCTTGCGGACCGTCTCCTCGGAGTCGTCGTCCCGCTGGTACAGCTCGCCGCCGCAGACGTCGCAGACGCCTTCCTTCTTCGGCGGCGTGTACGTCACGTGGAAGACGTGCGCCGAGTCGTTGCGGCAGACGCGCCGCCCGGCGATCCGCTTGACGACCTCGTCCTCGGGGGCCTCGAGATCCAGCACCGCGTCGAGCTTCATGTCCTCGGTGTCGAGGAGCTCGTCCAGCGCCTCGGCCTGCGAGACGTTGCGCGGGAAACCGTCCAGCAGGAAGCCGCCCTCGGCGTCGGGCTGCTCCATCCGGTCCTTCGCCATGGCGATGGTGACCTCGTCCGGTACGAGGTTGCCGGCGTCCATGTAGGACTTGGCGAGCTTGCCCAGCTCGGTCTGCCGGCTGATGTTCGCGCGGAACAGGTCTCCCGTGGAGATGTGCGGAATGTGCAGCGTCTCGGCAAGGCGGGTGGCCTGCGTTCCCTTTCCGGCACCCGGCGGCCCGACGAGGACGATTCGCATCAGCGGAGGAACCCTTCGTAATTGCGCTGCTGGAGCTGGCTCTCGATCTGCTTCACCGTCTCGAGACCCACACCCACGATGATCAGGATGCTGGTACCGCCGAACGGGAAGTTCTGGTTTGCCCCGAAACCAGCCAACGCCATTGTCGGGACGAGAGCGATCAGACCCAGGTACAGCGAACCCGGCCAGGTGATCCGATTGAGTACGTAGCTCAGATACTCAGCGGTCGGTCGGCCAGCCCGGATGCCCGGGATGAAGCCACCATACTTCTTCATGTTGTCGGCGACTTCCTCGGGGTTGAACGAGATGGCCACGTAGAAGAAGGCGAAGAAGACGATCAGGAAGAAGTACAGGATGATGTGCGGCGTCGCGTCCGTGGCCGCCAGGTTCTTCGTGATCCAGGTGGCCCAACCCGCCTGCGAGTTGGAGAACTGGACGATCAGCGCCGGGATGTAGAGCAGCGACGAGGCGAAGATGACGGGGATCACACCCGCCTGGTTCACCTTGAGCGGGATGTACGTGGACGTACCGCCGTAGGAACGCCGGCCGATCATGCGCTTGGCGTACTGCACCGGGATGCGGCGCTGAGCCTGCTCGACGAAGACGACCAGGCCGACCATGGCCAGACCGACCAGGATGACGGTGCCGAACTCGATCCAGCCGTCGGCCAGCTTGCCCGACGTCTTGATGGCCCACAGGGCGGACGGGAAGGTCGCGGCGATCGAGATGAACATCAGGATCGACATGCCGTTGCCGATGCCGCGGTCGGTGACGAGTTCGCCGAGCCACATGACGACGGCCGTACCGGCGGTCATGCAGATCACCATGACGACGGTGGCGAAGATCGACCGGTCCGGCACGATCTGGCCGGCGACGGTGCAGCCGGAGAAGAGGGCGCCGCTGCGGGCGGTGGCCACCAGGCCGGTGCCCTGGAGGATGGCGAGCGCCATGGTCAGGTAGCGGGTGTACTGCGTGATCTTCGCCGTGCCTGCCTGGCCCTCCTTCTTCAGGGCCTCCAGGCGCGGGATCACCACGGTCAGCAGCTGCAGAATGATGCTCGCCGTGATGTACGGCATGATGCCGAGCGCGAAGACCGTGATCTGCAGCAGGGCGCCACCGCTGAACATGTTGACCAGACCGAAGAGGCCCTGGTTGCCGGACGCCTGGTCCACACACTCCTGGACACTCTTGTAGTCGACGCCCGGGATCGGGATGTGGGTACCGAGCCGGTACACCACGATGATGCCGAGCGTGAAGAGCAGCTTCTTGCGCAGGTCGGGCGTCTTGAACGCCCGGGCGAACGCGGTGAGCACGGTGCCTCCTGCGACCCCCGCGCTTCTGCGTCAAGGGTGACGGTCTTGAGGTTCGACTGACGACTTAGGGGATAACGGTCAACTGCCGCTCAGGGTGCCCCATGTGTGGCACCCGTGAAAGAGGGCAGCGCAGGCCACCTTACCGGCGGGACCACTGCCCTTGGAACGACCGACCGGGGATACCCCATTTGTGGGGTATCCCCGGTCGGGATCGCTCAGGTCATCAAGACGCCTGAATGGCTCAGACGAGCTCGGTGACGGTACCGCCGGCGGCGGTGATCTTCTCCTTGGCGGAGCCGGAGACGGCGTCGACCGTCACCTGCAGCGCCACGGAGATCTCGCCCTGGCCGAGGACCTTGACGAGGCTGTTCTTGCGAACGGCACCCTTGGCCACGAGGCCCTCGACGGTGACCTCGCCACCCTCGGGGTACAGCGCGGCCAGCTTGTCGAGGTTCACGACCTGGAACTCGGTCTTGAACGGGTTCTTGAAGCCCTTCAGCTTCGGAAGACGCATGTGGAGGGGCATCTGGCCACCCTCGAAGCGCTCCGGAACCTGGTAACGGGCCTTCGTGCCCTTGGTACCACGACCGGCCGTCTTACCCTTCGACGCCTCACCACGACCGACACGGGTCTTGGCGGTCTTGGCGCCCGGGGCGGGACGGAGGTTGTGGATCTTGAGCGGGTTCTGCTCCGCCATGATCAGTCGACCTCCTCGACCGTCACGAGGTGGCGGACGGTGTGCACCATGCCGCGGAACTCGGGGCGGTCCTCCTTGACGACCTGCGTGTTGATGCCCTTGAGACCAAGGGAGCGCAGGGTGTCACGGTGGTTCTGCTTGCTGCCGATGTAGGACTTGACCTGCGTAATCTTGAGCTGAGCCATGATTACGCACCCGCCCCGGCACGCGCACGGAGAAGAGCCGCGGGAGCGACGTCCTCGAGCGGCAGACCACGGCGGGCCGCGATCTCCTCGGGACGCTGCAGACCCTTGAGGGCCTCCACGGTCGCGTGCACGATGTTGATGGCGTTGTCGGAGCCGAGCGACTTCGACAGCACGTCGTGGATACCGGCGCACTCGAGCACGGCGCGCACCGGACCACCGGCGATCACACCGGTACCCGGGGACGCGGGCTTGAGCAGCACGACGCCGGCAGCCTTCTCACCCTGGATGGGGTGCGGGATGGTGCCCTGGATGCGGGGGACCTTGAAGAAGTGCTTCTTGGCCTCCTCAACGCCCTTGGCGATGGCGGCCGGCACCTCCTTGGCCTTGCCGTATCCGACGCCCACGGTGCCGTCACCGTCGCCCACCACGACCAGCGCGGTGAAGCTGAAGCGACGACCACCCTTCACAACCTTGGCGACACGGTTGATCGCGACGACGCGCTCAACGTAAGCGGTCTTCTCGGCGGCAGCTGCGCCGCCGTCACGGCCCTTCCGGTCCCGCCGCTCGCCGCCACCGGCACCGCTTCCGCGGCGCTGGGGTCCAGCCATTGGAATTACCTCTCTCTTTTTCCGCTAGCTACGGAACCGGCTCAGAACTTCAGTCCGGCTTCGCGGGCGGCGTCCGCCAGAGCGGCGATGCGCCCGGCGTACTGGTTGCCACCACGGTCGAACACGACGGCCTCGACACCGGCGGCCTTGGCGCGCTCGGCGACCAGGGCGCCGACCTGCTTGGCCTGCGCCGACTTGTCGGCCTCGCCGCCGCGGATCGAGCTGTCCAGGGTGGACGCCGACGCAAGGGTGTGACCCTTGAGGTCGTCGATCACCTGGGCCACGATGTGGCGGTTCGAGCGAGTAACGACCAGACGGGGACGCTCCGCCGTACCGGCGATCCGCTTGCGGATCCGGATGTGACGGCGCTTGATCGCGGCGCGCTTGTAGGCGTCGCCCTTGAGGATCTTCTGCCCGTATGCCATGGCTTACTTACCCGCCTTTCCGACCTTGCGGCGGATGACTTCGCCCTCGTACTTGACACCCTTGGCCTTGTACGGGTCGGGCTTGCGCAGCTTGCGGATGTTGGCCGCAACCTCGCCGACCTTCTGCTTGTCGATGCCCTCGACCGAGAAGCGGGTCGGGGACTCCACCTTGAAGGTGATGCCCTCGGGGGCCTCGACGGTGATCGGGTGGCTGTAGCCGAGGGAGAACTCCAGGTTCGAACCCTTGGCGACCACGCGGTAACCGACACCGCTGATCTCGAGCTTCTTCACGTAACCCTGGGTCACGCCGGTGATCATGTTCGCCACCAGCGTGCGGGACAGGCCGTGCAGGGCCTTGCTCTGACGCTCGTCGTTGGGGCGGGTGACGTTCAGAACGCCGTCCTCACCCTTGGCGATGTCGATCGGCGCCACGACGGTGTGGGTCAGCGTGCCCTTGGGGCCCTTGACCGCGACCGTACGGCCGTCGATGGTGACGTCCACGCCGGCGGGAACCGCGATGGGGAGCTTGCCGATGCGCGACATAGCTGTTTCCTCCGTTCCCTTCCGCTACCAGACGTAGGCGAGGACTTCCCCACCCACGCCCTTCTTGCCGGCCTGCTTGTCGGTGAGGAGCCCGTGCGACGTGGAGATGATCGCCACGCCGAGGCCACCCAGCACCTTGGGCAGGTTGGTGGACTTCGCGTACACCCGGAGACCGGGCTTGGAGATCCGCTTGATGCCCGCGATGGAGCGCTCACGGTTCGGGCCGAACTTCAGCTCGAGAACGAGGTTCTTGCCGACCTCGGCGTCCTCGACCTTCCAGCCCGTGATGAAGCCCTCCTGCTGGAGGATCTCCGCGATGTGAGACTTGATCTTGGACGCCGGCATCGTCACGGAGTCGTGGTACGCCGAGTTCGCGTTCCGCAGACGCGTAAGCATGTCTGCGATCGGATCAGTCATGGTCATGAATTGGCCTTCGGCCTCTCTCGCCGGGGTTTCCTGGTGCGCCATCCCTCTCCCCGATCCGAGACGGGACGGGTGCGGCGCGGTGGACCTACGGCGTAGTAAGTCGTACGGGCGGCAGACGCCCAACCCCGCTAGCCTACGGCATGCGGAGGTGGGCCCCTGCCGACCCAGATGCTTACCGAGAGTCTGAATAACCCGGGATTACCGGATTACCAGGAGCTCTTGGTCACGCCCGGCAGCTCGCCACGGTGAGCCATCTCACGAAGGCACACGCGGCACAGGCCGAACTTGCGGTAGACGGAGTGGGGGCGGCCGCAGCGCTGGCAGCGGGTGTAGCCACGCACACCGAACTTGGGCTTGCGAGCAGCCTTAGCGATCAGAGCCTTCTTCGCCATCTCGCTCACGCCTCCTTGAACGGGAAGCCGAGGTGACGAAGGAGCGCGCGGCCCTCAGCGTCGTTGGTCGCCGTGGTGACCACGGTGATGTCCATACCCCGGACGCGGTCGATCTTGTCCTGGTCGATCTCGTGGAACATGACCTGCTCCGTGAGACCGAAGGTGTAGTTGCCACGGCCGTCGAACTGCTTGGGGGACAGGCCGCGGAAGTCGCGGATGCGCGGCAGCGCGAGCGACAGGGTGCGGTCCAGGAACTCCCACATGCGGTCGCCACGGAGCGTGACGTGGGCACCGATCGGCTGACCCTCGCGCAGCTTGAACTGCGCGATGGACTTGCGGGCCTTGGTGACGGCCGGCTTCTGACCGGTGATCGTGGTGAGGTCGCGGATGGCGCCCTCGATCAGCTTGGAGTCGCGGGCGGCGTCGCCCACACCCATGTTGACCACGATCTTGACGAGGCCCGGAACCTGCATGACGTTCTCGTAGGAGAACTCCTCACGCAGCTTGCCGGCGATCTCCTCGCGGTACTTCGTCTTCAGACGCGGAGTGGTGGTGGTCGCCATCAGATGTCCTCACCCGTCCGCTTGGCAACGCGGATCTTGTTGCCCTCGTCGTCGAAGCGGTAACCGACGCGCGTGACGACCTTGTTGCCGTCCTTCTCCACGACCAGCTGGACGTTGGAGACGTGGATCGGGGCCTCGGTGGTCACGATGCCGCCGGCCTGCGAACCGCGAGCGGTCGGACCGGCCTTGGTGTGCTTCTTGACCCGGTTGACACCCTCGACCAGGACACGGTCCTCACGGGGGAAGGCCGCGATGACCTTGCCCTGCTTGCCCTTGTCCTTACCGGTGATGACCTGGACCAGGTCGCCCTTCTTGATCTTCATGCTCACAGCACCTCCGGCGCGAGGGAGATGATCTTCATGAACTTCTTCTCGCGCAGCTCACGGCCGACCGGGCCGAAGATACGGGTGCCGCGAGGGTCGCCGTCGTTCTTCAGAATGACGGCGGCGTTCTCGTCGAAGCGGATGTACGAGCCGTCCGGACGGCGGCGCTCCTTGACGGTGCGAACGATGACCGCCTTGACGACGTCACCCTTCTTCACGTTGCCACCGGGGATCGCGTCCTTGACGGTGGCGACGATGACGTCACCGATACCCGCGTAGCGGCGACCGGAGCCACCGAGCACACGGATGCAGAGGATCTCCTTCGCACCCGTGTTGTCGGCGACGCGCAGTCGCGACTCCTGCTGGATCACGTCTATCTCCTGATTGTCTGCCGGTTCCCGGCGAGAAGCGTGAGTGCTTCACGCTTCTCGCCGAGCCTGGCGGAACTGACCTGCGGGTTTGCCCGCAGGCCGTATTTACTGGAATTCCCTTGCGGGAATTGCCTACTTGGCCTTCTCGAGGATCTCGACGACGCGCCAGCGCTTCGTCGCGGACAGCGGCCGGGTCTCCATGAGGAGGACGCGGTCGCCGACACCCGCGGCGTTCTGCTCGTCGTGGGCCTTGAGCTTGTTCGTACGACGGATGACCTTGCCGTACAGCGCGTGCTTGACACGGTCCTCGACGGCGACGACGACGGTCTTGTCCATCTTGTCGCTGACGACCAGACCCTCGCGGGTCTTGCGGAATCCGCGTGCCTCGGTGTTCTCAGTCACGTTGCTCTCGCTCATCAGGCGCTCTCCACCGTCTCGATGCCCAGCTCGCGCTCACGCATCAGGGTGTAGATCCGCGCGATGTCCTTACGGACGGCCTTGAGCCGACCGTGGTTCTCGAGCTGACCCGTCGCCGCCTGGAAGCGGAGGTTGAACAGCTCTTCCTTGGCTTCGCGGAGCTTGTTCAGCAGCTCCTCGTCACCCAGTTCGCGCAGCTCGGACGCCTTGGTACCGGCCGACATCACGCTTCACCTGCCTCGCGCTTGACGATCCGGCACTTCATCGGCAGCTTGTGGGCCGCACGGGTCAGCGCCTCACGGGCGATCTTCTCGTTGGGGTACGACAGCTCGAACATGACGCGTCCGGGCTTGACGTTGGCGATCCACCACTCCGGCGAACCCTTACCGGAACCCATGCGGGTCTCGGCCGGCTTCTTGGTGAGCGGACGGTCCGGGTAGATGTTGATCCAGACCTTGCCGCCACGCTTGATGTGACGGGTCATCGCGATACGAGCCGCCTCGATCTGGCGGTTCGTGACGTAGGCCGGGGTCAGCGCCTGGATGCCGTACTCGCCGAACGCAACCTGCGTTCCACCCTTGGACATACCGTTGCGCTTCGGGTGGTGCTGCTTGCGGTGCTTGACCCTACGGGGGATCAGCATGTCGGTCAGGCCTCCGTTCCGGTGCTCTCAGCCGGAGCGGCAGCGGCGGGCGCGTCGGCCTTGGGAGCCTCGGCGGCCGGAGCCGACTGCTGCTGCGGCTTACGACCGCGCCCGCCACGCTCGCCACCGCGGCCACCACGGGCCGGGCGGTCGGCGCCACCGCGGGCCGGGCGGTTACCCGCACGGGCCGCAGCGTTCTCGGCGCGGACCTCGGCGATGTTCTTGACGTCGCCCTTGTAGATCCAGACCTTCACGCCGATGCGGCCGAAGGTCGTCTTGGCCTCGAAGAAGCCGTAGTCCACGTTCGCGCGGAGCGTGTGCAGGGGCACACGGCCCTCGCGGTAGAACTCCGAGCGGGACATCTCGGCGCCACCGAGGCGGCCACCGCACTGGATCTTGATGCCCTTGGCGCCGGCCTTCATCGCCGACTGCATGCTCTTGCGCATGGCACGGCGGAAGGAGACGCGGGAGGAGAGCTGCTCGGCGACGGCCTGGGCCACGAGCTGAGCGTCCGTCTCGGGGTTCTTGACCTCGAGGATGTTCAGCTGGACCTGCTTGCCGGTGAGCTTCTCGAGGTCGCCGCGGATGCGGTCGGCCTCGGCGCCGCGGCGGCCGATGACGATGCCCGGACGAGCGGTGTGGATGTCCACCCGCACGCGGTCACGGGTGCGCTCGATCTCGACCTTGGAGATGCCGGCGCGCTCCATGCCGGACGTCATCATCCGACGGATGGCGACGTCTTCCTTGACGTAGTCCTTGTACAGCTTGTCGGCGTACCAACGCGACTTGAAGTCGGTCGTGACACCGAGCCGGAACCCATGCGGGTTAACCTTCTGGCCCATTACCGGGTTCCTTCCTTGCTGCTGACGACCACGGTGATGTGGCTGGTCCGCTTGCGGATCCGGTAGGCGCGGCCCTGGGCGCGCGGACGGAACCGCTTCAGGGTCGGGCCCTCGTCGACGTAGGCCTCGGAGATGTAGAGGCTGTCGGCGTCGGTGTGGTCGTAGTTGTGCGCGGCGTTGGCAATGGCGCTGTCCAGCACCTTGCCGACCGGCACGCTCGCGGCCTGCGGGGCGAAACGCAGGACCGCCTGAGCCTCCGTGGCATCCATGCCACGGATGAGGTCCACCACGCGGCGGGCCTTCATGGGCGTGACGCGGATGTACCGCGCCTGGGCCCTGGCTTCCATGGTTGTCCCTTCAGTGTTTGTCATGGTCTTTCACACCCCGCTGACTAGCGGCGCTTCGACTTCCGGTCGTCCTTGACGTGACCCCGGAAGGTGCGCGTCGGCGAGAACTCGCCGAGCTTGTGGCCGACCATGGACTCGGTGACAAACACCGGGATGTGGGTCTTGCCGTTGTGCACCGCGATCGTGTGGCCGAGCATCGCCGGGACGATCATCGAGCGACGGGACCAGGTCTTGATGACGTTCTTGGTACCGGCTTCGTTCTGCGAGTCCACCTTCTTGATCAGGTGGTCGTCGACGAAGGGTCCCTTCTTCAAGCTACGAGGCATCTCAACCCGTCCTTAGCGCTTCTTGTTCGTCTTGCGGCGGCGGACGATGTACTTGTTCGACGCCTTCTTGGGCGAACGAGTACGGCCTTCCTTCTTGCCCCACGGGGACACGGGGTGACGACCACCGGAGGTCCGGCCCTCACCACCACCGTGCGGGTGGTCCACCGGGTTCATGACCACACCACGGACGGTCGGGCGAACGCCCAGCCACCGCTTGCGGCCCGCCTTGCCCCAGTTGATGTTGCTCTGCTCGGCGTTGCCGACCTCGCCGACCGTGGCGCGGCAGCGCTGGTCGACCAGGCGGATCTCACCGGACGGCATGCGGAGGTGGGCCATCGTGCCCTCCTTCGCGAGCAGCTGCACGGAGGCGCCGGCGGAGCGGGCGAACTTGGCACCGCCACCGGGACGGAGCTCGATCGCGTGGATCGTGGTACCGACCGGGATGTTGCGGAGGGCCAGGTTGTTGCCCGGCTTGATGTCGGCCCCGGGGCCGTTCTCGACGCGGTCACCCTGCTGCAGGTTGCGCGGGGCGAGGATGTAGCGCTTCTCGCCGTCGGCGTAGTGCAGCAGCGCGATGCGCGCGGTGCGGTTGGGGTCGTACTCGATGTGCGCGACCTTCGCCGGCACGCCGTCCTTGTCGTGACGACGGAAGTCGATCACACGGTAGGCGCGCTTGTGTCCGCCACCCTGGTGGCGAACGGTCACACGACCGGCGTTGTTACGGCCGCCCTTGCTGTGCAGCGGGCGGACCAGCGACTTCTCCGGCGTGGACCGCGTGACCTCGACGAAGTCGGCGACGCTGGAGCCGCGACGGCCCGGCGTAGTCGGCTTGTACTTGCGGATTCCCATTTCTCAGTCCTCGTCCGATATCGGACGATCCGACCCGCTTACGCGGTCGGACCGCCGAAGATGTCGATACGGTCGCCCTCGGCAAGGGTCACGATCGCGCGCTTGCTGTCGGCACGCTTGCCGAAGCCCGTGCGGGTCCGCTTGCGCTTGCCCTGGCGGTTGATCGTGTTGACCCCGGTGACCTTGACCGAGAAGACCGCCTGGACGGCCTCCTTGATCTGGGTCTTGTTGGAGCCCGGCGCGACGATGAACGTGTACTTGTTCTCGTCGAGGAGCGCGTAGCTCTTCTCGGACACGACCGGCTTGAGCAGCACGTCACGGGGGTCCGTGAACGCCTTGCTCGCCGGGGTGACGACGGTGTTCTTGCCCTCGGCCTCGTGGCGACGCGCCTTGGCGACGCGCGCGGCCTTGGCCGCCTTGGCGGCCTTCGAGGCGATGCTCGGGTGACGCGTAGCCATCAGGCCTCGCTCCCTTCGGTGTCATTGGCCTTCGGGCCGGACACGAAGGACTCGAAGGCGGCCTGGGTGAAGACCACGTCGTCCGAGACGAGAACGTCGTACGTGTTCAGCTGGCCCGGCTCCAGAATGTGGATCTGGGGCAGGTTGCGGGCGGACAGCCACGCGGCCTCGTCGGAGCGGTCGGCGACGAGCAGGAGGTTCTTACGCTCGCTGATCTTGCCGAACAGGCTCTTCGCGGCCTTGGTGGAGGGGGTCTCGCCCTCGATCACGCCGGTGACGACGTGGATCCGGTTGTGGCGGGCCCGGTCGGTGAGGGCGTGGCGCAGGGCCGCGGCCTTCATCTTCTTCGGGGTCCGCTGCGAGTAGTCACGCGGCACGGGACCGTGCACGACGCCACCGCCGGCGAACTGCGGCGCACGGGTCGAACCCTGGCGCGCGCGGCCGGTGCCCTTCTGGCGGTACGGCTTCTTGCCGCCACCACGGACTTCACCGCGGGTCTTGGTCTTGTGCGTGCCCTGGCGGGCAGCGGCCAGCTGTGCGACGACGACCTGGTGGATCAGCGGAACGCTGACCTTCTCAACGCCGAAGATCTCCGCGGGGAGCTCGACGGTACCGGCCTTGTCGCCCGCCGGCGAAAGGATGTCAACAGTGCTCATCGGTTACCTCAGGCCCCCTTGGCCGCGGTGCGGACCAGGACGAGGCCGCCGTTCGGACCGGGAACCGCGCCCTTGATGAGCAGCAGACCCTTCTCCGCGTCAACGGCGTGGACGGTCAGGTTCTGGGTGGTGACCCGCTCGTTGCCCATGCGGCCGGCCATGCGGAGGCCCTTGAACACGCGGCCCGGGGTGGCACAGCCACCGATGGAACCGGGAGAGCGGTGCTTGCGCTGGGTGCCGTGACCGGCGCCGAGGCCCTTGAAGTTGTGACGCTTCATGACACCGGCGAAGCCCTTGCCCTTGCTCTTGCCGGTCACGTCGACCTTGACACCGGACTCGAACACCTCAGCGGTGATCTCCTGGCCCAGGGTGTACTCGGCGGCGTCCGCGGTGCGGATCTCGACAAGGTGGCGGCGGGGGGTGACGTCGGCCTTGGCGAAGTGGCCCTTGAGGGGCTTGTTCACCTTGCGCGGGTCGATCTCGCCGAAGGCGATCTGGACGGACTCGTAGCCGTCGACGTCGTTCGTACGGACCTGGGTGACGACGTTCGGGCCGGCCTTGACGACGGTGACCGGAACAACACGGTTGTTCTCGTCCCACACCTGCGTCATGCCGAGCTTCTCGCCCAGGATGCCCTTGATCTGCTTCGTCATCTTCAGATCACCGGCCTCAGAGCTTGATCTCGATGTCGACACCGGCCGGGAGGTCGAGTCGCATCAGAGAGTCAACGGTCTTGGGGGTCGGGTCGAGGATGTCGATCAGGCGCTTGTGCGTGCGCATCTCGAAGTGCTCGCGCGAGTCCTTGTACTTGTGCGGCGACTTGATGACGCAGTACACGTTCTTCTCAGTGGGCAGCGGCACCGGGCCCGCGACCGACGCACCAGTACGCGTCACCGTCTCGACGATCTTCTTCGCCGAGGAGTCGATGACCTCGTGGTCGTAGGCCTTGAGCCGGATGCGGATCTTCTGTCCCGCCATGGCTACTTCGTAGTCCTGTCTCTCGAAAACGCTCTGGAACCCGGTGTTCGAACCCTTCCGTCCGACCCACGCGGTCGGGCGTGTCGCACTCCCGCTGACACAGATGTCCTTCTCCAGGACTTCCCTGCTGGGGGAGCGCGGCCCTTCCGGAACCGCAGGCCGGGGGCGAAAGGCCCACCGAGTGCCTGGTCTGCACCCCGCTGACACTTCCCGGAAGATTCCCGTACTTCCGCCCCTACACCTCTCGATGTAATGCATGGGACGACGAGTACTGTGGGACTCGCTTCCGGTCCTCCCGGCGGGAGGCGCGCAGCATCGGCACTCGACCGAGCAACCCCGCTAGTCTGCCATACACGACGGGGGCCTGGCCAATCGAGCCGGAGAGAATACCCCGAAGGTGACGTGGATCAAACCGTGGCCCGCCGGGCGCGGGCGCGCGGGGGGACATGACCGGACATACGGGAGGGGACGGGCGTGACCACGCCCGACACGACAGGACCGGCTGCCGTGCCTGGGGCGCTCCGCCGGCGACGCCGAGTCCGGCCGCGGTCTGCTGCTCGTGGACGCCCTCGCCGACCGTTGGGGAGTCGTCCCCGGCCCGCCCCCGCGCAAGACCGTCCGGGCCGAAGCGGGGACCGGATCCACCGGATCCCGGCCCCTCGTCCCGCCCCGGTGACCGGCGACGTGGTGCGGCGCGCGACGAGACGGCCGTGCGGGCCGGGCTCAGGGCAGCTCGGCCCAGGTCCCCATCGTGGTCTCCAGCGTCCAGATGCGGACCTCGGCCCGCGCCCGGGCCGCGTACAGGTCCCGCTCGGAGACGATGCTCAGGTCGCCGGTGCCCAGCTGCTGTCGTACGGCGTGCGTGGCCAGGTCCATGCCCGTGGTGCCGCCGTCGCAGAGCGAGGTGAGGAAGGCGCCGTCCCAGGTCCGCTCGTGCAGCACCCAGGGCGCCTCCCCGCGCGCGGTCTTGCGCAGCATGCTCATGAAAGCCGCGGCGCACTTCCGGCGGGCATCACCGTTCTTGATCTGGAAGACGTGGTTGCCGGTCTCGATCACGGTCGGCAGCACGAAGCGCACCTGGGACTTCAGCCGGACGTCCATCTCGGACAGGACTTCGTCGCGGTGGGCGTCCCTATGAGGTACGCCGAGGATCTCGACGAAGACGGAGGTGTCCAGGAAGTCGACGACGGGGAGCCGCAGCCCGGTCTGGTGCTGTCTGCTCACGGGCTCACAGGCTCCTCAGGAAGTCCTCGACGCTCGTCACGCCCTCTTCCCGGGGACGCACGGCATCCGGCAGGCGCCCCTTGGTCACCGCGTCACCGAGGTCTCCCGCGGCCAGGAGGTCGACATAGCCGGGCAGCTCCGTGAGGCGGGTCAGCCGGCTTTCCCCCGACTCCGGGTCCCGGCTGCACACGACGACTCCCGGATGGTCCTGCGCGTTCAGGGAGTTGAGCAGGGCCGGGCTGTGGGTGGTGAAGAGCACGTCGATGCGACGCCGCTGGGACTCCTCCTTCATCAGGCGCAGTACCCGTGCCGCCTGGGTGGGGTAGAGACCGTTCTCGATCTCCTCGATCACCAGGTGCCGCTGCGTCAGGAGCGGTTCCTCGCCGCCACCGGAGACGGGCGCGCTCAGCAAGGCGGTGCCGAAGGCCAGGAACCGCAGCATGCCGTCGCTCAGGAGCCGTGCCGGGACGTCGTGCTCCGCTCCGTGATATCCCGCCTCGCGCAGTACCAGTTGCACGTCCCCCAGCTTGGTGCCGACACTGCTCACCCCCCGCACCGGGTATTCGGGCATTCCCGCCACCAGCTCCGTGAGCCTGTCGAAAGCGGCGGGATCCGTCTTGGCCAGGCCCGCGACCGCTGCGCTCAGGTTGTCGGCGCTGCGTCTGAGCTCCACGTCGCGCGCGTTGACGTACTGCCTCATGAGATGCGGAACCGGATCGAGGAGGAAGACGTCCCGCAGAACGGCGAGCACGTCCTGCGCCGCTCGGTGCACGAGCTTCGTGGCCTCCGTGGTCGCGGGCAGCCTCACCGGCACCTGCCCGGCCAGCAGCCGGTCGGCGGCGAACGGTACTCCCGGGTCGAGACCACGCCGCCCGTTGAAGTAGCGGACGTTGAGGTCACTGCGGCGTGCGTCCGGTGCGTCGCTCGCCAGCAGCGAGCGCCCCGCCGCCAGTCGACGGCCCGCGTAGGGCACGCCCTCGACCGCCGTCAGTTCCTCACGGAGGATGCGCACCTCGGGAGAGACCGCGATCACCACGTCCAGATCGAAAACCGCCTCTCCGGACCGCACGCGGCACCCGAGCCCGAAACGGTCCTCCCCCAGCGGCGCGCACCCCTCGGCGCCTCCTCGGATCGGTTCCTCCCCCCCGCTGCGCGGCCCGTCCAGCGCGTCCCGCACCGGCTCCCCCAGTGCCAGCCGGGACAGCACCATCAGCCCGTCCAGCGCGTTGGACTTTCCGCTACCGTTGCGCCCGATCAGCACGGTGAGGTCCTGCAAGGGCAGGCGCTGCTCGGTGAAGCTCTTGAAGGAGGTCAGCCGCACCTCCTCAAGGCGGGGAGTCTCCACCGGGCACCTCTCTCGTTCACTGTCGACCTGGCACAGTCCTGACCCCAGCTAAGCAGCAGCCCTCGTACCCCGTCCAACAGTGGCCGACCGGTGTGCCGCACGGACAACCGGTCACATGCGGCACGGTGAACTCGACCCCGCGTGAGCCGGACCGGAGGGTGCGGACCCGAACCGGACGCCGCGGGGGACCACCCGCGCTCGGCCACCGTGAGCAGCACCGCCGAGTCCTCCAGCGCCTCCAGGCCGTGGCGAGCCGGAGGGATCAGGATCAGGTCGCCGGTCCGGCCCTCCCAAGAGGTGTCGCCGCTGACGAGGCGGACGCGGCCGCGCAGTACCTGCAGGGTCGCCTCCCCGGGGTTCTCGTGCTCGGCGAGGGAGGTGCCGGCGGTCGGGGCGAGGAGTGACTGGCGCAGGACGTGTTCGTGGCCGCCGTGGATCGTCATGGCGCTACGGCCGTTGGCCGCGGCGGCGGCGCGTTCGAGGTGCTCGCGGGCGAGTGCGTCGCGGGCGAGTGCGTCGAGGGAGAGTGCGTCGAGGGAGAGTTTCCGCGTGGTCGTCGGTCCGACGGGTGGTGCCGTGCGGCGGCAGGGCATGCGCGGCACGGCCGCCGAGGTCGTCCCGAGGCATGAGCGGGGACCGGCGGACCGACGGGGACCGTCAGAGCCGGAACACTCCTCGCCAGGTCCATCCCGCGCCGATGACCGCGTCCCGCAGGGGGTCGGTCAGTTCACGGGTGTCGAAGCGGAACGTCTCGACCCTGCGGCGACGCCCGTCGGGCCCCGTTCCCGTCTCCCACTGCCGGTACACCATGGGCGCGTACCCCCGCCCGTACTGTGTGCGGGCGCCGTCGGAGGGCCGCTTCTCCCAGCGTTCGTCGAGGAAGCGCACCTCGTGTCTGTCCGGGACCAGCCGCATCCGCGTCCTGAGCCTGACCCCCACCCGCTCGACCCGGCACTCCGCCACCAGGTCGGCCCGCTCGTCCGGGAGCGCGGCGCGCACCCGGCAGGGCACACCCGACCCGTCGAGCGCGAGCAGTGCGGCCCGGACGTCCTCGGCGGGACGGGGGACGATGCCGGCGTCGGGGTGTCTGGTGCCGGTCAGTCTGGTGAGAAGGCCCATCGGATCAACCACTCTCAGGCTCCGTCGCCCGCGTGGCGCGGGCGGATGAACGACGTGTCCGGGCCCTTCTTCACGAGGCGGGACACCGGGCGTTCCACGAGGCGGGGGACGGCGTGGCCCAGGCACAGGAGGCCGACGACGACCGCGGCCGCCGGGGGCGGGCGTCCATCGTGTCGTGGAGGCGGTCGGTGAACGTGGTGCCGGCCGCGCCACCGACGCCCCGCCAGGCGTTGGTGGCGCGGCCGGCACCACGTCGGGTGACGACCCGTACGTCAGATGACGCCCTGGGCGAGCATCGCGTCGGCGACGCGCTCGAAGCCGGCGATGTTGGCGCCCGTCACGTAGTCGCCGGGGGCGCCGTAGCGCTCGGCGGTCTCGTGGCAGGTGGTGTGGATGTCGTTCATGATGTGCGTCAGCTCGTCCTCGACGCGCTCCGCCGACCACGACGTACGGGCGTGGTTCTGGGCCATCTCCAGGGCGCTGACCGCGACCCCGCCCGCGTTCGCCGCCTTGCCGGGGCCGAAGGCGACGCCGGAGCGCTGGAGGAGGTGGACGGCCTCGGGGGTGGTCGGCATGTTGGCGCCCTCGGAGACCGCCTTGACGCCGTTGCGGATCAGCGTGGCGGCGTCGTTCTCGTCCAGCTCGTTCTGCGTGGCCGACGGCAGCGCGATGTCGGCCGGGACCTCCCAGACCCGTCCGCCGGGCACGAAGCGCGCCGAGGCGCCCCGCCGCTCGGCGTACGTGTCGACCCGGCCGCGCTCGACCTCCTTGACCTGCTTGAGCAGCTCCAGGTCGATGCCCTTCTCGTCGACCACGTAACCGGACGAGTCCGAGCAGGTGATGGCGTTGGCGCCGAGGGCGGCCAGCTTCTCGATCGTGTAGATCGCCACGTTCCCGGAGCCGGACACGACCGCCGTCTGGCCTTCCAGGTCCTCACCGCGCTCGCGCAGCATCGCCGCCGCGAAGAGGACGTTGCCGTAACCGGTCGCCTCGGGGCGGATCAGCGAACCGCCCCAGCCCGCGCCCTTGCCCGTCAGGACGCCGGCCTCCCAGCGGTTGGTGATCCGCCGGTACTGGCCGAACAGGTAGCCGATCTCCCGGCCGCCGACGCCGATGTCCCCCGCCGGGACGTCCGTGTGCTCGCCGATGTGCCGGTACAGCTCCGTCATGAACGACTGGCAGAACCGCATGACCTCCGCGTCGCTGCGGCCGTGCGGGTCGAAGTCGCTGCCGCCCTTGCCGCCGCCGATGCCGAGGCCGGTCAGCGCGTTCTTGAAGATCTGCTCGAAGCCCAGGAACTTGATGACGCCCAGGTTGACGGAGGGGTGGAAGCGCAGACCGCCCTTGTACGGGCCGAGCGCGCTGTTGAACTCCACCCGGAAGCCGCGGTTGACCTGGATGTTCCCCTGGTCGTCCTGCCACGGCACCCGGAAGATGATCTGCCGCTCGGGCTCGACCAGGCGCTCGATGAGCCCCGGCTCGGCGTACTCGGGCCTGGCGGCGACCACCGGCGCGAGCGTCTCCAGCACCTCGTGGACGGCCTGGTGGAACTCCGGCTGGGCCGGGTTGCGGCGCTCGATCTCGGTGAGCAGGTGGTCGAGCGTGGTCTTCGTCTCGGATCGCGTCGTCACGGAAGCCCTTTCTGGCACGGCTGACACCGGGATCGGGAGGGCGCCGGGAGGGGCGGCCGGCATGGCTCCTGTCCCGTCCGGTGGGGGGCGCTCGGCGCCGTTGCCGCGCGCAGGGACATCTAAGTGTTACGCGCATGTAAACACCCTGACCAGTGTTCGGTCTGCGCCACGCCCATGATGTGAGACAAGAATTTCGTATAACGGGTTTTTTCGTGACGCACGAGACGGAGGCGACCGAGGTTGCCCGGCCGCTCGGGTCACGCTTCGCCGTTGAGCATCGCCGCCGTGAGGACGTTCCCGGCGACGCCCCAGCCGCCGTCGGCGATCTCGTCGACGAGGACGACGGTGGTGGGCCGGGCCCGCTCGCCGTAGATCTCGGCGTACAGGTCGGTGGTGCGCTCGACGATCTTCCGCTTGTCCTCGGGGGTGAGCGTGCCGGCGGGGACCTCGAAGTGGGCGAAGGGCATCAGACCAGGCCTCCGTTGGCGCGCAGGACCTGGCCGTTGACCCAGTGACCGGCGGGGCTGCTCAGGAAGGCGACCACGGCGGCGATGTCCTCCGGCGTGCCCAGCCGTTCCAGGGGCGGGGTCTTGGCGAGCCGGTCGACCTGCTCGGGCGTCTTGTCCGCGAGGAACAGGTCGGTGGCCGTGGGCCCGGGGGCGACGGTGTTCACGGTGACGTCCCGGCCGCGCAGCTCGCGCGCGAGGATCAGCGTCATCGCCTCCACGGCGCCCTTGCTCGCCACGTACGCGCCGTAGCCCGGGAACTGCGTGCCGACGACGGACGTCGAGAACCCCACGAAGGAGCCCCCCGCCCGCAGGCGCCGGGCCGCCTGCTGGGCGACGACGAAGGTGCCGCGGATGTTGGTGCGGTGCATGGCGTCCAGTGCCGCCAGGTCCAGGTCGGCGATGGTCGACAGGGCCATCCGGCCGGCCGAGTTCACCACCACGTCGACGCCGCCGAACTCCTCCTCCGCCCGGTCGAAGAGCGCGGCGACCTCCTTCTCCTCCGCCACGTCGGCCGGTACGGCGATCGCCCGTCCGCCGGCGGCGGTGATCGCGGCCACCGTCTCCTCGGCGGACGCCGCGTCGCGGGCGTAGTTCACGACGACGGCCAGGCCGTCCTCGGCGAGCTTCTGCGAGACCGCCCGGCCGATGCCGCGGGATCCGCCGGTGACGACGGCGACGCGTACGGCCGCCGTCGGGGAAGTGTGCTGGTTCGTGGTCATGGCTCCACGATGCGCGGTGGCGGCCCGCGCAACCAGGGGATGTCATCCCCTGGGTCGCCGGCCCGGCCCGGCCCAGAATGGACGGCATGAGCGCTGTGAAGTACACCGAGCTGGGAGCGTTCCTGCGATCACGGCGGGAGCGCATCCGCCCGGCCGACGTCGGGCTCCCGGCCGGACCGCGGCGCCGGGTGCCGGGGCTGCGCCGCGAGGAGGTCGCCCAGCTCGCCGGAGCGTCGGTGGACTACTACAACGAGCTGGAGCGCGGCGCCGGGTCCCAGCCGTCCGAGCAGATGATCGCCGCGCTGGCGCGGGCGCTGCGGCTGTCCGCCGACGAGCGGGACTACCTGTACCGGCTCGCGGACCGGCCGGTGCCCGTGCAGGGCGGGGCCGCCTCGCACGTGCATCCCGGCATGCTCGACCTGCTCGACCGGCTGACCTCGACACCGGCGCAGGTGATCACCGACCTGCACGTCACCCTCGTACAGAATCCGCCGGCCGTGGCGCTGGTCGGGGACCAGACCGGTTTCCGGGGGCCCCGGGCCAGCTTCGTCCACCGGTGGTTCACCGAGCCCGACACCCGGCGCCTGTATCCCGAGGCCGACCACGAGCGGCAGTCCCGCTCCTTCGTCGCCGACCTGCGGGCCGCGGCGGCCCGCAGGGACGCGAAGGACCCGGAGGCCGGCACGATGATCCGCACGCTGCTCGATGTCTCCCCCGAGTTCGCCGCGCTGTGGGCCGACCACGACGTGGCCTTCCGGCGCGACGACCGCAAGCGCATCGTCCACCCCACGGTCGGCGTCATCGAGGTCAACTGCCTCAACCTGTTCAGCGAGGACGGCCGGCAGCGGCTGCTCTGGTTCACCCCGGCCGTCGGGACGGACAGCGCGGGGCTGCTGGAGCTGCTGGCGGTCGTCGGGACGCAGGAGGTCGTCAGCTCTCCGACGCGTACGGCAGGAGGTCCGCCCGGGCGGCGGGGGTGAGGGCCGGTTCGACGCGGGAGCCGCCGTCGTCTCCGCCGCTGCGGCCGCTCTTGAACCACGCCGGCTCAAAGACGTCCCCGGCAGTGGTGCTGCGGATCGTGTTCCTCCCGGCAGTTCGCGTCAGCCACTCGGTTCGCCCGTGCCGTCACCGCGCCGGCCGCCGAAGCGTTCTTCGGCAGCGAGTGGCCCGGACGGCACCGCCGTCCAGCCGGCGCAGGCCGGTTCACGCCACCGTGGACACGCAGAACGGGTGCCCCGCCGGGTCCAGCAGCACCCGCCACCGGTCCGGGTCCGGCTGGAAGTCGGGCTTCGTCGCGCCCAGGGCCAGCAGCCGGGCCTCGGCCGCGTCCAGGTCGTCGGTGCCGAGGTCGATGTGGGCCTGCTTCTCCTGGGCCGGGTCCGGCCAGGTGGGCCGGCGGTAGTCGGCCAGGCGGTTGAAGCCGAGGCCCGGCGAACCGTCCTTCTGCCCGAGCAGGACGAAGTCGTCGGTGGAGAAGACGACGGACAGGCCGAGGGCCTCGCCGTAGAAGCGGGCCATGTCCGCGGGGTCCGGGCAGTCGAAGGTGACGGCCGAGTAGCGGAACGCGGGCATCGAGGTGTTTCCCGTAGTGGTGGTCACGGAGGGAACGGTAGGACGTGACCAGGACAGGTGCGGTCCTGGTCATGCCCCGGCCATGTGGAAAACTTCGCCGACATGCTGAACACGTCCGCCCGGCTGCTGCGACTGATCTCCCTGCTGGCCGCCCGGCCCGCCTGGACCTGCGGTGAACTGGCCGAGCGGATGGAGGTGACCGATCGGACGGTGCGCCGGGACGTCGCCAGGCTCCGGGAGCTCGGCTACACCGTCGACTCCGACCCCGGCCCCTGGGGCGGCTACCGTCTGCGCCCCGGCACGAGTACGCCACCGCTGATCCTGGACGACGAGGAGGCGCTCGCCGTGGCCGTCGGGCTGCGGGAGGCCGCGCTGAGCGGGGCGCTCGGCGGTGATCAGGCGGCCCTGTCGGCGCTGCTGAAGCTGCGCCAGGTGCTGCCCCGGCGGGTCGCGGACCGATTGGGCGACATGGACGCCGCCTTCGTCCACACCCCGAGGGCCGACGAGCCGCAGGTCCCGCCCGGCATGCTGCTGGAGCTGGCCGCCGCCTGCCGCCGGGCCGAGCGCGCCCGGCTGTCGTACCGCGACTGGGAGGGGCGGGCCACGGTCCGGGACGTCGACCCGTACCGCCTGGTCCACACCGGACGCCGCTGGTACTTCGTGGCCCGCGACGTGGAGCGGGACCGGTGGCAGACCTTCCGGGCCGACCGCGTCCAGCGGCTCCAGCCCACCGGACGCCCGGTGGACATCACCGACCCGCCCGACCCGGCGCTCCTGGTCTCCCGCTCCACCGCCACCGGCCCCTACCCACTGCGGGCGACGGTCCGCCTCCCGGTCCCACTCGACCAGGCACTGCGTCTCATCCCGTCCGCCGTCGGCGCCCACCGCGCCGAGGGCCCCGACGCCACGCTCGTCGAGGTCGGCGGCCCCACCCCCGAAGGCCTGGCCACGTACCTGCTCGGCCTGGGCACACCGCTACGGGTCCTCGCCCCGGACTCCGTACGGGAGGCACTGGTGCGGCGTGCGCGGCAACTCGTCGAGGACAACACGGACGTGGAGTCCTGACAGCTGTTCCCGGCCTGCCGGCAGGACAGCTCTCAACAATGGTCCGAACCAACCCCTTGCCCCCGCCCCTCCCGGGTCGCAAGCTCCCCTCATGGAGCTGGAGTTGCGGCATCTCAAGACGGTCCGGGCCATCGCGGAGGCCGGCAGCCTCACCAGGGCGGCGACGGCGCTCGGGCTCGCGCAGCCCGCGTTGAGCGCACAGCTCAAGCGGATCGAACGCGCCCTGGGCGGAGCCCTGTTCGAACGGGGCCGGCACGGCGTACGGGCCACCGCGCTGGGGGAACTGGTGCTGGAGCGCAGCCGGATCGTGCTGCCCGCGGTCACCGAACTCCAGCAGGAGGCGGCCAGGTTCGCCCGTGCGGCCCCGCGCACCGTGGAGCGGCTGCGGCTGGGCGGCACCCACGGGCCGCTGCTGGGCGCCCTGGTGGACCGGCTGGCGGGCGTGGCACCGGACGCCCGGATGACGACCTGTACCTCCTGGTCGGAACGGGAGCTGGCCGAGCAGCTCGTCGAAGGGCGGCTGGACTTCGCCCTCGCCGGGACCTGCGGGTCGGCGTCCCCGCCCGGCGCGGAGGGCCTGGTCTGGCGGGAGGTCGCCGTCGACCCGGTGTTCGTGATGGTGCCCGACGGTCACCCGCTCGCCCACCGTCCCGAGGTGGACCTGACCGAGCTGGCGGGCGAGGAGTGGGCCTGCGTGCCCGGTGACGGGTGCTTCGGGGACTGTTTCACCGCGTCCTGCGCCCGCGCCGGGTTCACGCCGCACCGCATGTACGAGACGGACACCGCCTCCCTGGTACACCTCGTGCAGGTGGGCCGGGCGGTCGGGCTGTGCCGGGCGACGTTCCCGACCACGCCCGGCATCGTCACCCGGCCGCTCACCGGTACCCCCCTGGCCTGGCGGCACCTGCTCGGCTGGCACGCGGGGAGCCAGCGGCAGGACACCGCCGCCACCGTCCTCGCGCAGGCCCGCATCGCCCACGCGGGCGTGGCCGCCGGCAGCGACAGCTACACCGCGTGGCTCTCGGCGCACGGGGACGCGGCGGCCGTGGGCCGAGTCCCGGGTGCTCCACCGACGCCCGCGCGCGTTCCATAACGCCGGGGAGGGGGCCGGCCGGTGTCTTATGCCCACCGGCCGGCCCTCCCTACGGTTTCGGCACCTCCCCACCGAGACCGAGGAGTTCCCCATGTCCTCCCTGTCCTCCCTGTCCTCCGTGTCCCGGCGGCACACCAGGGCCAGAGCCGCGGGCGCCGCCCTCGCGGCGACGGCCGCCCTGCTCGTGGCCGGGCTCAGCGGCTCCGCGAGCGCCCGGGCGGCCGAGGCCGCGGAGCCGTCGGCGCCCTCGGCGGCCCGGACCCTCCGCACCGACGCCGCCCCGCCCGCCCTGCTGAGCGCCATGCAGCGCGACCTCGGCCTGGACCGGAAGCAGGCCGAGCGGCGCCTGGCCAACGAGGCCGAGGCGGGAGCCGTGGCGGGCCGGCTGCGGGCGGCGCTCGGGGCCGACTTCGCGGGCGCCTGGGTCCGGGGCGCCGAGTCCGGCACGCTGACCGTGGCGACGACGGACGCGGGCGATGTCGGCGCGATCGAGGCGCAGGGCGCCCAGGCGAAGGTCGTGCGCCACTCGCTGGCCGGCCTGGACGCGGCCAAGGCCCGCCTGGACCGGGCGGCGGCCGGCCGGAACACCGCCGACGCGCCCGTCTGGTACGTCGACACGCGCACCAACACCCTCGTCGTGGAGGCCGTACGTCCGGCCGCGGCCCGTGCGCTGCTGGCGGCGGCAGGCGTCGACTGGTCCCTCACCCGCGTCCAGGCACGCACCGAACGTCCCCGCACCTTCTACGACCTGCGGGGCGGCGAGGCGTACTACATCGACAACAGCGGACGCTGCTCGATCGGCTTCCCGGTCACCAAGGGCACCCAGCAGGGCTTCGCCACCGCCGGTCACTGCGGCCGGGCCGGCGCCGGCACGAGCGGCGCCAACCGGGTCGCCCAGGGCACCTTCCAGGGCTCGGTCTTCCCCGGCCGCGACATGGCGTGGGTGGCGGTCAACTCCAGCTGGACGGCGACCCCGTACGTCAACGGCGCCGGCGGGCAGAGCGTCCAGGTCGCCGGTTCCACGCAGGCGACGGTCGGCGCCTCCGTGTGCCGCTCCGGCTCGACGACCGGCTGGCACTGCGGCACCGTCCAGCAGCTGAACACCAGCGTCACCTACCAGGAGGGCACCGTCTCCGGCGTCACCCGCACCACGGTGTGCGCGGAGCCCGGTGACTCCGGCGGCTCGTACATCTCCGGCAGCCAGGCCCAGGGCGTCACCTCGGGCGGCTCGGGCAACTGCGGCAGCGGCGGCGAGACCTTCTTCCAGCCGATCAACCCGCTGCTGTCGAACTACGGCCTCACCCTGAAGACGTCCGGTGACGGCGGCGGCCCCGGCCCGGAGGTGCCCGGCGGCACCTGGACCGCCGGCAAGGTCTACCAGCCGGGCGACACGGTGACCTACGGCGGCTCCACCTACCGCTGCCTCCAGGGCCACCAGGCCCAGCCGGGCTGGGAACCGTCCAACGTGCCCGCCCTGTGGCAGCGCGTATGACCCGCTGACCGCTCCGCGGGGAGCGGGGGCGGGGGCCGGGTGCCGCAGCGGGAGAGCACCCGGCCCCCGCCCCCGCTCACGCACGCGCGCAGAGCCCCCGCATCATCCCCGGGGCTCGTCCTCGCCCGGCGCGGACACCTCCGTGGCCGACACAGCCGTGATCGCCCGCGTGAACCGGACCCCCAGCACGTCCAGGTCGCCACAGCCGCGGACCCGCGCCCTGTCCTCCTCGGACACCTCGACACCACGCCGCTCCAGCAGCAGCAGAATGTCCCCGGCCCGGCCCTCGGCCCGGAGGCTCCGAGCGGTTTCCGACTGGAAGAAGGAGAGGTCGGCGGCCACGATCTGCCTCCAGAGGTCCGCGGCCGGCGTCTCGCCGAGGCCTTGTTCCGTGAGCCCGATGAAGATGCTTGCGGTGGTCTCGTCGTCGGCAGACAAGCCCTTCAGCGCTGTGGCCAGGGCTTTCAGCAGGGCATCGGCGTCCGGCCCCTGACGGTGCAGAGCCGCGGAGAGGACGGTCAGCGGGATGTCCCGCGCGGCTTCGTCGGGGCTGTCGATGACCGGGACGCTGCCGGGTCCCAGCACCAGGGGGCGCACGGTCAGCGAGGGCCACTGCGGCGGACCGATGTCGCCCCGCCGAGCCGCCCAGGCCGCGGTACGCCGGTCCGCGCAGACGACCGGAAGGACCGGCGGCAGATGGTACTTGGCGTGCAGGTGCGACAGGCAGTACGCCCGGCTCGCCGGCTTGCCGGGGGTCTTTCCTCCCCTGGGACTCGACCGCCGGCAGAAAGCCGCCGTTCGCGCCCGCGTCCATGCGCAGCAGCGTGTCCCCCCGTCTTTCCACCGGCCGGTTCTCCGTGAGATCGGTGGTGAGTGGTACCGCGGAGAGAGGTGCGGCGAAGGTGATGCCGAGCCGCTTGACCGCTCGGACGAAGAGCGTCGGACCCTCCTGGAAGATCCGATGCAACGCTTCGTGGGAAGAGCTGACCATGCGGAGAACGCAGACCGAGGCCCACCGTCGCCAGAGGCATGTGCCTCGCGCTTCCTCCGACGAGGTGATCCACCCGCCCCAGCCTTGACGCCGACTCCCCCGCACAAGCGAAAGGACCCGCACGACCGAAGTCGTACGGGTCCTCTCAGGCGTCAAGCCCTGGTCAGGTCAGTCGACCCACCAAGCAAGCGAACTTACTTGTTGATCTTGGTGACCTGGCCGGCGCCCACGGTCCGGCCACCCTCGCGGATGGCGAACTTCAGGCCCTCTTCCATGGCGACGGGCTGGATGAGCTCCACCTTCATCTCGGTGTTGTCACCCGGCATGACCATCTCGGTGCCCTCGGGGAGGGTCACGACGCCGGTCACGTCCGTCGTACGGAAGTAGAACTGCGGACGGTAGTTGTTGAAGAACGGCGTGTGGCGGCCACCCTCGTCCTTGGACAGGATGTAGGCCTGCGCCTCGAACTCGGTGTGCGGGGTGACCGAGCCCGGCTTGATGATGACCTGGCCGCGCTCGACGTCCTCGCGCTTGATGCCGCGGAGCAGCAGACCGACGTTCTCACCGGCCTGGCCCTCGTCGAGCAGCTTGCGGAACATCTCGATGCCGGTGACCGTGGTGGTGGTCTTCTCCGGCTTGATGCCGATGATGTCGACGGTCTCGTTGACCTTGAGGACACCACGCTCGATGCGGCCGGTGACGACCGTACCGCGACCGGTGATGGTGAAGACGTCCTCGATCGGCATCAGGAACGGCTTGTCGACGTCACGCTCGGGCTCCGGGATGGCCTCGTCCACGGCCTTCATCAGGTCGAGGACGGACTGGCCCCACTCCTTGTCGCCCTCGAGGGCCTTCAGGGCGGAGACCTTGACGACCGGAACGTCGTCGCCCGGGAACTCGTACTCGGAGAGGAGCTCGCGCACCTCGAGCTCGACGAGCTCCAGGATCTCCTCGTCGTCCACCATGTCGGCCTTGTTCAGCGCGACGACGATGTACGGAACGCCGACCTGGCGGGCCAGGAGCACGTGCTCCTTGGTCTGCGGCATCGGGCCGTCGGTGGCGGCGACCACGAGGATGGCGCCGTCCATCTGCGCCGCACCCGTGATCATGTTCTTGATGTAGTCCGCGTGACCGGGGCAGTCGACGTGGGCGTAGTGACGCGTCTCGGTCTGGTACTCGACGTGCGCGATGGAGATGGTGATACCGCGCTGGCGCTCTTCGGGAGCCTTGTCGATCTGGTCGAAGGCCGAGGCCTCGTTCAGGTCCGGGTACGCGTCGTGCAGCACCTTGGTAATGGCGGCCGTGAGGGTCGTCTTACCGTGGTCGATGTGACCGATGGTGCCGATGTTGACGTGCGGCTTAGTCCGCTCGAACTTCGCCTTCGCCACTGGGGTCCTCCTGTGGAGTGGTTCTGGTACGCCTTACTTCATCGGCGCCAGGTGATCTTTGCTGGGAAACCCGGGCCAGGGGGCATCCCACCGGGTTGGTGGCGGAATGCCCCTTGCAGGCTCCGGGGTCAAGCCTAAAGCGTGTGAACGGGGTCCGTTAAACGGAGTAGTCCGTTACTCGCCCTTGGCCTTCGCGATGATCTCCTCGGCGACGTTCCGGGGAACCTCGGCGTAGGAGTCGAACTGCATCGAGTAGCTTGCGCGACCCGACGTCTTGCTGCGGAGGTCGCCGACGTAGCCGAACATCTCCGACAGGGGCACGAGGCCCTTCACGACGCGGGCACCCGCCCGCTCCTCCATGGCCTGGATCTGGCCACGGCGGGAGTTGATGTCGCCGATGACCTCACCCATGTAGTCCTCGGGCGTGGTGACCTCGACGGCCATCATCGGCTCCAGGAGCACGGGCGAAGCCTTGCGCGCGGCCTCCTTGAAGGCCTGCGAACCGGCGATCTTGAACGCGAGTTCGGAGGAGTCGACCTCGTGGTAGCCACCGTCGATGAGCGTGACGCGGACGCCCGTCATCTCGTAGCCGGCCAGGATGCCGAACTGCATGGCCTCCTGCGCACCGGCGTCCACCGAAGGGATGTACTCCTTCGGGATGCGGCCACCGGTCACCTTGTTCACGAACTCGTATGAGGCGTCGCCGCCCTCGATCGGCTCGATCGCGATCTGCACCTTCGCGAACTGACCGGTACCACCGGTCTGCTTCTTGTGGGTGTAGTCCACGCGCTCGACGGCCTTGCGGATCGTCTCACGGTAGGCGACCTGAGGCTTACCGACGTTGGCCTCGACCTTGAACTCACGGCGCATACGGTCGACCAGCACCTCGAGGTGCAGCTCGCCCATACCACCGATGATGGTCTGGCCCGTCTCCTCGTTCGTGTGAACCTGGAAGGACGGGTCCTCCTCGGCCAGACGCTGGATCGCGACGCCGAGCTTCTCCTGGTCGCCCTTCGACTTGGGCTCGATGGCGACCTGGATGACCGGCGCCGGGAAGTCCATGGACTCCAGGATCACCGGGTTCTTGTCGTCGGACAGCGTCTCACCGGTGGTGGTCTGCTTCAGACCCATGACGGCGACGATGTCGCCGGCGCCCACCGACTCGATCTCCTCACGCTTGTTGGCGTGCATGCGGTAGATCTTGCCGATGCGCTCCTTCTTGCCCTTGACGGAGTTCAGCACCGCGGTGCCGGACTCCAGGCGGCCCGAGTAGACCCGGACGAAGGTGAGCTTGCCGAGGTGCGGGTCGCTCATGATCTTGAACGCGAGCGCGGCCAGCGGCTCGTCCTCGGACGGCTTGCGCTTGATGACGACCTCGGGGTCCTTGACGTCCTGGCCCTCGATGGCCTCGACGTCGAGCGGGGTCGGCAGGTAGCGCACGACCGCGTCGAGCAGGGGCTGGACGCCCTTGTTCTTGAACGCGGTGCCGCAGAACACCGGGGTGACCGTGGTGTCGCTGGACTTGCCGGAGGCGATGGTGATGCGACGGATCGCGGCGTACAGCTGCTCCTCGGTGGGCTCCTGGCCCTCCAGGAACAGCTCCATGATCTCTTCGTCGTTCTCCGCGACGGCCTCGACCAGCTTGCCGCGCCACTCCTCGGCGGCCTCGGTGTGCGTGTCGGGGATGTCGACGACGTCGTACATCTCGCCCTTGGCGGCATCGGCGGACCACACGAGCGCCTTCATGCGGACCAGGTCCACGACGCCCTTGAAGTCGGCCTCGGCGCCGATCGGGAGCTGCATGACGAGCGGCTGGGCGCCCAGGCGGTCCGAGATCATGTCCACGCAGCGGTGGAACTCGGCGCCGGTACGGTCCAGCTTGTTGACGAAGCAGATGCGCGGAACGCCGTAACGGTCGGCCTGACGCCACACCGTCTCGGACTGCGGCTCGACACCGGCGACACCGTCGAACACGGTCACGGCACCGTCGAGCACACGCAGGGAACGCTCCACCTCGACGGTGAAGTCGACGTGCCCCGGGGTGTCGATGATGTTGATCGTGTAGTCGTTGTCCTCGAGCGGCCAGTGACAGGTGGTCGCAGCAGACGTGATCGTGATGCCACGCTCCTGCTCCTGCTCCATCCAGTCCATGGTGGCAGCGCCGTCGTGGACCTCACCGATCTTGTACGACACACCGGTGTAGAACAGAATCCGCTCGGTGGTGGTCGTCTTGCCCGCGTCGATGTGGGCCATGATCCCGATGTTGCGGACCTTGGCCAGGTCAAGTGAAGTGGTAGCCATAAGGCTTCAGTCTTCTCTCGGTCTCGATGTGGGTAGCGACTACCAGCGGTAGTGCGCGAAGGCCTTGTTGGACTCGGCCATCTTGTGCGTGTCCTCGCGCTTCTTCACAGCGGCGCCGAGGCCGTTGGAGGCGTCGAGGAGCTCGTTGAGCAGACGCTCGGTCATGGTCTTCTCGCGACGGGCGCGGGAGTAACCGACGAGCCAGCGCAGCGCGAGCGTGTTGGCGCGACCGGGCTTGACCTCGATCGGCACCTGGTAGGTGGCGCCACCGACACGGCGGGACTTGACCTCGAGGGTCGGCTTGATGTTCTCGAGCGCGCGCTTCAGCGTGATGACCGGGTCGTTGCCCGTCTTCTCACGCAGACCCTCCATGGCACCGTAGACGATGCGCTCGGCGGTGGAGCGCTTGCCGTTCAGCAGCACCTTGTTGATCAGGGAGGTCACCAGAGGAGAACCGTAGACCGGGTCGATGATGACCGGGCGCTTCGGGGCGGGGCCCTTACGAGGCATTCTTACTTCTCCTTCTTGGCGCCGTAGCGGCTGCGGGCCTGCTTGCGGTTCTTGACACCCTGGGTGTCGAGCGAGCCGCGGATGATCTTGTAGCGAACACCCGGCAGGTCCTTCACACGGCCGCCGCGCACGAGCACGATGGAGTGCTCCTGCAGGTTGTGTCCCTCACCCGGAATGTAAGCAGTGACCTCGATACCGCTGGTCAGACGCACACGCGCGACCTTACGCAGGGCCGAGTTCGGCTTCTTCGGGGTGGTCGTGAACACACGCGTGCAGACGCCACGACGCTGGGGCGAACCCTCGAGTGCGGGCGTCTTGTTCTTCTCGACCTTGTCCTGCCGGCCCTTACGGACCAGCTGCTGGATCGTAGGCACTACTTCTCCGGTTTCTGTGTGCCGAATGGTGAAGCTAACCTGGAACGTCACCGACCCACGCGGTCGGGTGTGTCGAACCTGCGGACTCTCGCCGCGAGGACGGAAAGAGGCGCGGATTGCGGTGGCCGCTCACGGCCTCCGGTGCGGTTGAAGGCACGCACGAAGGCCAGGGCACACCCCAGGCACAAGGTCTGAGCGTACCTACCGCATTCGCTGCGGTCAAAACAAATGGGCGACACCGACGGCGGCATCCGGCTCGCACCGCTTTCACCCGATCCGCGTCCGGCCCCGCCCGGGTGCCGGACGACCGCTCGACCGCTCAGGTACGCGGCACCGGGACCCGTGCCCCGCCCTGGTCGGCGGGGGCCCCGGAGTCCGCGGCGCCGGCGGACTCCGCGGTCGCGGACCCGGCGGCTTCGGGCGCCGCGGTCGCGGGCGACGCGGCCGCGGACTCGGCGCCGGGCCCGGACCGCCCGGCCGCCGTGTCGTGCCGGACGAAGTACGTGGGCCTGTTCTGCACCGCCGTGTAGATCCGGCCGACGTACTCGCCGAGCAGGCCCACGCAGACCAGCTGGACGGCCCCGATGAACACGATCCCCGTGAAGAGCGAGGTCCAGCCGGGCACCGTGTGGCCCAGGGCGTAGGCGGTCAGCGTGTAGACGAGCAGACCCAGACAGACCAGGAAGGCGCCGACGCCCAGCCAGGTGGCGATGCGCAGCGGGGCCGCGGAGAAGCCGGTGACGCTGTCGACCGCGAGGCGGATCATCCGGCCCAGCGGGTACTTCGTGCGGCCCGCGGTGCGCGGCGCGCGCTGGTAGGTGACCCGGCCGCTCGGGAAACCCAGCCAGGGCACGAGGAGGCGGTAGACCCGCTGCTGGTCCGGCAGGGCCTTCAGCGCGTCCACCGCGGCCCGGCTGAGCAGCCGGAAGTCGCCCGCCTGCGCGGGGACCGAGGGGCCGGCCAGGCGGCGCATGAGCCGGTAGTAGACGCCCGCGGTCCAGCGCTTGAACCCGGTGTCGCTGCTGCGGTCGTCCCGGACGCCGTAGACGATGTCGAGGTTCTCGGCGCGGGCCAGCGCCAGCATGTCGGGGATCTTCTCCGGCGGGTCCTGGAGGTCGGCGTCCAGACTCACCACGTAGGCCCCGGCCGCCCGGTCCAGTCCGGCGGTGAGGGCGGCCTGGTGGCCGGAATTGCGCCGCAGCGCGATCACGCGCAGCTCCGGCCAGCCGAGCCGGAAGGCGGCGAGCAGCTCCGCGGTGCGGTCGACGCTGCCGTCGTCCACCGCGACGACCTCGTGGGCGACGCCCAGCTCCGTCAGGACCGGCCGCAGCCTGCTGACCAGCGCGGGCAGGGCCTCTTCCTCGTTGTACATGGGTATGACGACCGACAGCACGATCGGCTCGTCCCGTTCCTCGGACACCGGCCCTCCCCTCGCCCCCCTGTCGCAGAGCACAGATGTGCGACTCTTGTGCGATCTTATGGCAGCGATTGCTCGTAGAGGGCGGACCGAGGGGATGACAGCCATGGACACGGCTGCCGACGGCACGGCGACCGACGCGTCGGCCGGCGCGCGACACGGGCTGCCCGGCGAACACCGCGAGACGGCCGGGCCCCGGCCCGGTACCGGTGCCCTGGACCGGGCAAGGGCGGCCTGGGACGGCCGACGGCCCGCGTGGAGCAGGCGCCTCACCCTGCCACCCGGCGCCCGCCCGTACCTGCCCGCGCTCGCCCTGTACGGCGTCGCCAAACTCGTCGGCCTCACCGTCTTCGCCTCCCTGCTGGAGTACGCCGGGGACTACCACGACAAGAAGCCGCGCTTCGGCGGCGGCGCCCACTGGTGGGACGTCCTGGCCACCTGGGACGGCTGGTGGTACCTCCAGGTCGCCGAGCACGGCTACCACCCCTCACTGGTACGGCTCGACTCCGACGGCCTGTTCACCGTCCAGCAGAACTCGGTGGCGTTCTTCCCGCTCTACCCGGCCCTGATCCGCATGGTCTCGGAGGCCACCGGACTCGGCCTGTACGGCTCCGGGATCCTGGTCTCCGTCCTGGCCTCGTTCGTCGCCGCCGCGGGCATCTACGCCGTGGTCCGCCTGATCGCCGGGGCCCGGGCGGGCACCGTCGCCGCGGGGCTGTGGGCCGTGGCGCCGGGCGCGGGCGTCGAGTGGGCGGTGTACTCCGAGTCCGTGTTCGTCGCGCTCGCCGCCTGGGCCTGCTACGCCGTGATGACCCGCCGCTGGGTCGCGGCCGGCCTGCTGGCCTTCACCGCGGGCCTGAACCGCCCCACGTCCGCCGTGCTCATCGGCGCCGTGGGACTCGCCGCGCTGGTGACCCTGGCCCGCCCCGCGAGCCGGCGCGAACACGGTGTCCGGGGCCCGCTGTACGCCATGGTCATCGCCCCGCTGGGCCTGCTGTCCTACGTCGCCTGGGTCGGCTGGAGCACCGGTGACCCCTCGGCGTACTTCATCCTCCAGCGCGAGGGCTGGGCGCACTTCTTCGACTACGGCGCCTACACCCTGGACGTGCTGCGCAACCTGGCGGTGGGCCGGGGCGACTACGTCTTCGCCTTCTCCACCCCCGACCTGCTCTCCCTCCAGCTGGTCCTGGCGCTGCCCTTCCTGATCGCCCTGATGCTGCGCAAGAAGCCCCCGCTGGTGCTGGTCGCCTACACCCTGGCGTCGATCATCACGGTCCTGGGCACCCAGCAGATGTTCGGCAACACCATGCGCTACCTGCTCCCCGCCTTCCCCCTCCTCCTCGCCCCGGCAGCGGCCCTCGCCCGCCTGAAGCTGCCGAGCCTGACGGTCTTCTTCACGACGGCGGCGATCGCGTCGGGCTGGTACGCGCACTACGTCATCTTCGAACTGGGCGTGCCGTAACGGCGGCGGTCAGACCAGCGCCACCCCGGCGGTGCAGCCGAGCACCGTGCCCGTCAGGCTCAACGCGAGAAGGACGTTGCGGGCGCTCGCCTGCACGGGCCCCGAGGCCGGCACCGGACCGCCACGGTCCAGCCGCACTCCCCACAGCAGCAGCGCGGTGCCCCACCGGCGAATCAGCCGGCGTCCGTACACGACACCGAGCAGCAGGGCGCTCAGCAGGCCGATGACGGCCATGGTCACCCGGCTCTGGGCCGTGTCGGCGACGAACGCGGCGGACCACAGGAAGCGGGCCCCGAGGACCGTGCCCGGGACAAAGGGCGCGGCGGCGGCCGGCATGGGTCCTCGGACGCCCTCCCGCCACAGGTGGGCGAGCAGTGCCAGCACGGCGGCGAGCGCCACCCACGGCCCCGCCAGTCCGTACCCGGTGCCCTCCGGGCACGGCACACCGGTACGCGGACCGCAGGTCGAGGCCCTCCCCGCGAATTCCCACATGAACATGAAAAAGCTGCCCGCCCCGCCCCGGATCAGCAGGTTGAGAACGAGTGCGGCGACTCCGGAGACGAGCAGGTTGTTCGGCACGGACTCTTTGTCAGGCACATTTCCCCCAGGTGCCCCGCACCCCAGCAACCGGGGAGGCGGCACGCCGAAGGGCGGCCACCCGCACGGGGTGACCGCCCTTCGGTCGTAGC
This sequence comes from Streptomyces sp. NPDC093586, assembly GCF_044764905.1. Lineage (NCBI taxonomy): Bacteria > Bacillati > Actinomycetota > Actinomycetes > Kitasatosporales > Streptomycetaceae > Streptomyces > Streptomyces sp. NPDC093586. The sequence continues at coordinate 208,515 of NZ_JBIWJA010000002.1, forward strand.
AGCCGTATCAGGCGACTCGCTTACTGGTTGTACGGACCGTAGTCGTAGTCCTCCAGCGGAACGGCCTGGCCGGAGCCCGTGCCGAACGGCGAGTAGTCGATGTCGTCGTAGCCGACGGCCGAGTACATCGCGGCCTTGGCCTCCTCGGTCGGCTCGACCCGGATGTTGCGGTAGCGGGACAGACCCGTACCGGCCGGGATGAGCTTACCGATGATGACGTTCTCCTTGAGGCCGATGAGGCTGTCGGACTTGGCGTTGATCGCCGCGTCCGTCAGGACTCGGGTCGTCTCCTGGAAGGAGGCGGCCGACAGCCAGGACTCCGTCGCCAGCGAGGCCTTGGTGATACCCATCAGCTGCGGACGACCGGAGGCCGGGTGACCGCCCTCCTGGACCACACGACGGTTCTCGGTCTCGAACTTCGACCGCTCGACCAGCTCGCCGGGCAGCAGCTCGGCGTCGCCGGACTCGATGATCGTCACGCGGCGCAGCATCTGCCGGATGATGATCTCGATGTGCTTGTCGTGGATCGACACGCCCTGCGAGTTGTAGACCTTCTGGACCTCGCCGACCAGGTGGACCTGGACGGCGCGCTGACCCAGGATGCGCAGCACGTCGTGCGGGTTGGTGGCACCCACGGTGAGCTTCTGGCCCACCTCGACGTGCTCGCCCTCGGACACCAGCAGACGGGCGCGCTTCGAGATCGGGTAGGCCGTCTCGTCGCTGCCGTCGTCCGGGGTGACGACGATCTTCTTGGTCTTCTCGGTCTCCTCGATCCGCACGCGGCCGGAGGCCTCGGAGATCGGGGCGACACCCTTCGGGGTACGGGCCTCGAAGAGCTCGACGACACGGGGCAGACCCTGGGTGATGTCGTCACCGGCCACACCACCGGTGTGGAAGGTACGCATCGTCAGCTGGGTGCCGGGCTCACCGATGGACTGGGCGGCGATGATGCCGACCGCCTCACCGATGTCGACCAGCTTGCCGGTGGCCAGGGAGCGGCCGTAGCACATGGCGCAGGTGCCGACCTGGGACTCGCAGGTCAGGATCGAGCGGGTCTTGACCTCCTCGACACCGTGGCGCACCAGCTGGTCGATGAGCACGTCACCGAGGTCGACGTTGGCCGGCGCGATCACCTTGCCGTCGATGACGACGTCCTCGGCGAGCATGCGGGCGTACACGCTGGTCTCGACGTCGTCCGCCTTGCGCAGGACACCGTCCTCGCCGCGCTCGGCGATCCGCAGCTTCAGACCGCGCTCGGTGCCGCAGTCCTCCTCGCGGATGATGACGTCCTGGGAGACGTCGACCAGACGACGGGTGAGGTAACCCGAGTCGGCGGTACGCAGAGCGGTGTCCGCCAGACCCTTACGGGCACCGTGCGTGGAGATGAAGTACTCCAGAACGGACAGACCCTCACGGAACGACGCCTTGATCGGACGCGGGATCGTCTCGTTCTTCGCGTTCGACACCAGACCACGCATACCGGCGATCTGACGCATCTGCATCATGTTGCCTCGTGCACCCGAGTTCACCATCATGAAGATCGGGTTGGTCTTCGGGAAGTTGTCGTTCATCGCCTCGGCGACCTCGTTGGTCGCCTTGGTCCAGATCGCGATGAGCTCCTGCGTGCGCTCGTCCTTGGTGATCAGACCGCGCTCGTACTGCTTCTGGACCTTCTCGTCCTGCGCCTCGTAGCCCTTGACGATCTCCTTCTTCGCCTCGGGAACGACGACGTCGGAGATGGCCACGGTGACGCCGGAACGGGTCGCCCAGTAGAAGCCGGCCGCCTTCAGGTTGTCGAGCGTCGCCGCCACGATGACCTTCGGGTAGCGCTCGGCGAGGTCGTTGACGATCTCGGAGAGCTGCTTCTTGCCGACCTCGTAGTCGACGAACGGGTAGTCCTCGGGCAGCAGCTCGTTGAAGAGCGCGCGGCCCAGCGTGGTCTTCAGGGTGAAGGTGTCACCCTGCTGCCACTCCGGCTCGCCCTCCTCGCGCGCCGGGGGCTCCCAGCCGCGGGGCGGGATGGTGCCCACCGGGAAGCGGATGTCGACCTTCGACTGGAGCGACAGGTCGCCCGCGTCGAACGCCATGATCGCCTCGGCGGCGGAACCGAAGGCACGGCCCTCGCCCTTGAGGTCGCGGCCCTCGCCGTCGGTGGTGAGGAAGAACAGACCGAGGACCATGTCCTGGGTCGGCATCGTCACCGGACGGCCGTCGGCCGGCTTGAGGATGTTGTTCGAGGACAGCATCAGGATGCGGGCCTCGGCCTGCGCCTCCGCGGACAGCGGCAGGTGCACGGCCATCTGGTCACCGTCGAAGTCCGCGTTGAACGCGGTGCAGACGAGCGGGTGGATCTGGATGGCCTTGCCCTCGACCAGCTGCGGCTCGAAGGCCTGGATGCCGAGGCGGTGCAGCGTGGGCGCACGGTTCAGCAGAACCGGGTGCTCCGCGATGACCTCTTCCAGCACGTCGTACACGACCGTGCGGCCGCGCTCGACCATGCGCTTGGCGCTCTTGATGTTCTGCGCGTGGTTCAGGTCGACCAGGCGCTTCATCACGAACGGCTTGAAGAGCTCCAGCGCCATGGCCTTGGGCAGGCCGCACTGGTGCAGCTTCAGCTGCGGGCCGACGACGATGACGGAACGCGCGGAGTAGTCCACACGCTTACCGAGCAGGTTCTGACGGAAACGACCCTGCTTGCCCTTGAGCATGTCGCTGAGGGACTTCAGCGGGCGGTTGCCGGGACCGGTGACCGGGCGACCGCGACGGCCGTTGTCGAAGAGCGCGTCGACGGCCTCCTGGAGCATGCGCTTCTCGTTGTTCACGATGATCTCGGGCGCGCCGAGGTCGAGAAGCCGCTTCAGGCGGTTGTTGCGGTTGATGACGCGGCGGTACAGGTCGTTCAGGTCGGAGGTCGCGAAGCGGCCACCGTCCAGCTGCACCATCGGACGCAGGTCCGGCGGGATGACCGGCACGCAGTCGAGCACCATGCCCTTGGGGCTGTTGCTGGTCTGCAGGAACGCGGAGACGACCTTGAGGCGCTTGAGCGCACGGGTCTTCTTCTGGCCCTTGCCGGTGCGGATGATCTCGCGGAGGCGCTCGGCCTCCTCCTCGAGGTCGAAGGACTCCAGGCGCTTCTGCAGCGCGGCGGCGCCCATCGAGCCGTCGAAGTAGGTGCCGAAGCGGTCGCGCAGCTCGCGGTAGAGCAGCTCGTCGCCCTCGAGGTCCTGGACCTTGAGGTTCTTGAACCGGTTCCACACCTCGTCGAGGCGGTCGATCTCGCGCTGCGCACGGTCGCGCAGCTGCTTCATCTCGCGCTCGGCACCCTCGCGCACCTTGCGGCGCACGTCGGCCTTGGCGCCCTCGGCCTCCAGCTCGGCCAGGTCGGTCTCGAGCTTCTTGGCGCGGGCCTCGAGGTCGGCGTCGCGGCGCTGCTCGATCTGCTGGCGCTCGACGGAGACGTGGGCCTCCAGCGACGGCAGGTCGCGGGTGCGGCGCTCCTCGTCCACGAACGTGATCATGTACGCGGCGAAGTAGATGACCTTCTCGAGGTCCTTCGGCGCCAGGTCCAGCAGGTAGCCCAGGCGCGACGGGACGCCCTTGAAGTACCAGATGTGGGTGACGGGGGCGGCGAGCTCGATGTGGCCCATCCGCTCACGGCGCACCTTGGCGCGCGTGACCTCCACGCCACAGCGCTCACAGATGATGCCCTTGAAGCGGACGCGCTTGTACTTGCCGCAGTAGCACTCCCAGTCCCGGGTCGGACCGAAGATCTTCTCGCAGAAGAGTCCGTCCTTCTCGGGCTTGAGGGTGCGGTAGTTGATGGTCTCGGGCTTCTTGACCTCGCCGTGGCTCCACTGACGGATGTCGTCAGCGGTGGCCAGACCGATCCGGAGCTCGTCGAAGAAGTTGACGTCGAGCACTATGCGTCAATCCCTCTCAGGGTTGTAAGTCTTGGGGTCTGAAACGGGGGTCCTGGGGCCGGCGGGCCTTGATCGCTCAAGGCCCGCCGAAACTCCCGTCAGACCTCTTCGACGCTGCTCGGCTCTCGCCGGGACAGGTCGATGCCGAGCTCCTCCGCAGCGCGGAAGACGTCCTCGTCGGTGTCGCGCATCTCGATGGACATGCCGTCCGAGGACAGCACCTCCACGTTGAGGCACAGGGACTGCATCTCCTTGATGAGCACCTTGAAGGACTCGGGGATGCCGGGCTCAGGGATGTTCTCGCCCTTGACGATGGCCTCGTAGACCTTCACGCGGCCGGTGACGTCGTCGGACTTGATGGTCAGCAGCTCCTGGAGGGCGTACGCGGCGCCGTAAGCCTCCAGCGCCCACACCTCCATCTCACCGAAGCGCTGGCCACCGAACTGGGCCTTACCACCCAGCGGCTGCTGGGTGATCATCGAGTACGGGCCGGTCGAGCGGGCGTGCAGCTTGTCGTCGACCAGGTGGTGCAGCTTGAGGATGTACATGTAGCCGACCGAGATCGGGTCCGGGAACGGCTCACCGCTGCGGCCGTCGAACAGCCGCGCCTTGCCGGACGGGAGCACCATGCGCTCGCCGTCGCGGTTCGGGATGGTGTGCTGCAGCAGACCCGCGAGCTCGTCCTCACGCGCACCGTCGAAGACCGGGGTGGCGACGTTGGTGCCGGGCTCGACCTTGTCGGCGCCGATGGCCTGGAGGCGCTGCGCCCACTCCTCCGCGAGGCCGGAGACGTCCCAGCCGCGGCTGGCGAGCCAGCCGAGGTGGATCTCCAGGACCTGTCCCGGGTTCATTCGGGACGGGACACCCAGCGGGTTGAGGATGATGTCGACCGGGGTGCCGTCCTCCAGGAACGGCATGTCCTCGATCGGCAGGATCTTGGAGATGACACCCTTGTTGCCGTGACGGCCGGCGAGCTTGTCACCGTCGGTGATCTTGCGCTTCTGCGCGACGTAGACGCGCACCAGCTGGTTCACACCGGGGGGAAGCTCGTCGCCCTCCTCGCGGTCGAAGACGCGGACGCCGATGACCTTGCCGATCTCGCCGTGCGGCACCTTCAGCGAGGTGTCACGGACCTCACGGGCCTTCTCACCGAAGATCGCGCGCAGCAGGCGCTCCTCCGGGGTCAGCTCGGTCTCACCCTTGGGCGTGACCTTGCCGACGAGGATGTCGCCGGCGACGACGTCGGCACCGATGCGGATGATGCCGCGCTCGTCGAGGTCGGCGAGGACCTCCTCGGAGACGTTCGGGATGTCCCGGGTGATCTCCTCGGGGCCGAGCTTGGTGTCACGGGCGTCGACCTCGTGCTCCTCGATGTGGATCGAGGAGAGGACGTCGTCCTGCACGAGGCGCTGCGACAGGATGATCGCGTCCTCGTAGTTGTGACCCTCCCACGGCATGAAGGCGACCAGCAGGTTCTTGCCGAGCGCCATCTCGCCGTTCTCGGTGGCCGGACCGTCGGCGAGGACCTGGCCCTCGACGACCCGGTCGCCCTCGTTGACGATGACCTTCTGGTTGACCGAGGTGCCCTGGTTGGAGCGGGCGAACTTGGCCAGGCGGTACGTGATGTACGTGCCGTCGTCGTTGGTGGTGGTGATGTAGTCCGCGGAGACCTCCTGGACCACACCCGCCTTCTCGGCCTTGACCACGTCGCCGGCGTCGACCGCGGAGCGGTACTCCATGCCGGTGCCGACGAGCGGCGACTCGCTCTTGATGAGCGGCACGGCCTGACGCATCATGTTCGCGCCCATGAGGGCACGGTTGGCGTCGTCGTGCTCGAGGAACGGGATCATGGCGGTCGCGACCGACACCATCTGGCGCGGCGAGACGTCCATGTAGTCCACGTCGTCGCCGGGGACGTAGTCGACCTCGCCGCCGCGGCGGCGGACCAGCACGCGGTTCTCGGCGAAGCGGAACTCGTCGGTCAGCGGCGCGTTGGCCTGCGCGATGACGAAGCGGTCCTCCTCGTCGGCGGTCAGGTAGTCCACCTCGTCGGTGACCTGGCCGTCGACGACCTTGCGGTACGGCGTCTCGATGAAACCGAACGGGTTGATCCGGCCGTACGAGGCGAGCGAGCCGATCAGACCGATGTTCGGGCCTTCCGGCGTCTCGATCGGGCACATGCGGCCGTAGTGCGACGGGTGGACGTCGCGGACCTCGAAGCCGGCCCGCTCACGGGAGAGACCACCCGGGCCGAGGGCGTTCAGACGACGCTTGTGCGTCAGCCCCGACAGCGGGTTGTTCTGGTCCATGAACTGGGACAGCTGGCTGGTGCCGAAGAACTCCTTGATGGAGGCGACGACCGGCCGGATGTTGATCAGGGTCTGCGGCGTGATCGCCTCGACGTCCTGGGTGGTCATGCGCTCGCGCACGACCCGCTCCATACGGGCGAGACCCGTACGGACCTGGTTCTGGATCAGCTCGCCGACGTTGCGGATGCGGCGGTTGCCGAAGTGGTCGATGTCGTCGGTCTCGACGATGATCGAACGGCCCGACTCGCCGACCGTCTCGGTCTCACCGGCGTGCAGCTTCACCAGGTACTTGATGGTGGCGATGATGTCGTCGGTGGTGAGCACGCCGGCGTCCAGCGGCTCGTCCGCGCCGAGCTTCTTGTTCACCTTGTAGCGGCCGACCTTGGCGAGGTCGTAGCGCTTCGGGTTGAAGTAGAGGTTCTCGAGCAGCGTCTGCGCGGCCTCACGGGTCGGGGGCTCGCCCGGACGCAGCTTGCGGTAGATGTCGAGCAGCGCGTCGTCCTGGCCCTGGGTGTGGTCCTTCTCCAGGGTGGCGCGCATGGACTCGTACTCGCCGAACTCCTCGAGGATCTGCTCGGTGGTCCAACCGAGGGCCTTGAGGAGGACGGTCACGGACTGCTTGCGCTTGCGGTCGATGCGCACACCGACCATGTCGCGCTTGTCGATCTCCATCTCCAACCAGGCACCCCGGGACGGGATGATCTTGGCGGAGAAGATGTCCTTGTCGGACGTCTTGTCGATGGAGGAGTCGAAGTAGACGCCCGGCGAGCGGACCAGCTGGGACACCACGACACGCTCGGTGCCGTTGATGACGAAGGTGCCCTTGTTCGTCATGAGCGGGAAGTCGCCCATGAAGACGGTCTGGGACTTGATCTCGCCGGTCTCGTTGTTGGTGAACTCGGCGGTGACGAAGAGCGGGGCCGCGTACGTGAAGTCGCGCTCCTTGCACTCGTCGATGCTGTTCTTCGGAGGCTCGAAACGGTGGTCGCGGAACGTCAGCGACATCGACCCGGAGAAGTCCTCGATCGGGGAGATCTCCTCGAAGATCTCTTCCAGACCGGACTTGGTGGGGACGTCGTGACCGGACTCCAGAGCCGACTCGACGCGAGCCTTCCACGCGTCGTTGCCGAGCAGCCAGTCGAAGCTCTCGGTCTGCAGCGCGAGAAGGTTCGGAACCTCGAGGGGCTCCTTGATCTTTGCAAAGGAGATGCGCAGCGGGGCGGTGCTGGCAGCGTTGTTCGTATTCGCGGTCGAGGCATTGCGCGAGGCGGCCAAGAGGGGGTCCTTCCGAGGGCTCGGACTCACTACGCGCGTACCGGCCCCTCTTCCTCACACGGAGACAAAGGGTGTCTGATGTGGCTGAAGAGCCAGGTCAGACGTGCTCTGGTCGTCAGTGCTCGGGCGAGGGTAGACCCCTGGTGACGGGCAGGGGGCAGCTAACAGGCAGCGCAAAGGGTCAGTGTAGCCACTTGGCACACTGATGTCCAGTGCGGGTTTCCCGAACCGTGTCCGCTCCTCGTTGTACTCACCACCTGCGGCAAGGACTAGCCCTCAACGCACCGTGATACTGCCCTCTTCGCCGTGGATCCATGCCTCGGATTCGGATCCTTGTGGCGACGCGTCCTGAGAATTGCGCGCTGCGTGCGGTTCGTCAAGGCCCCCCTTGCCCAAACCGGCTGCCGTCCAGGGACTCTCAGGGCCCCGGAGACGGCACAACGAAGATCACCATACTCTCCGCCGTGACCCGTGCAAGGCAGCCGCCGCCGGACCCCCGGAACGCCGAAGAGCGACCACCCGGATGGATGATCGCTCTTCGGCGCTTGCGCGTTACAGGCCCTGAGGGACCCGTGAGGTCTTACTTGACCTCGACCGAGGCGCCGGCGCCCTTGAGGGCCTCGGCGGCCTTGTCGGCCTGCTCCTTGTTGACCTTCTCGAGGACCGGCTTCGGGGTGCCGTCGACGAGGTCCTTGGCCTCCTTCAGACCCAGGGAGGTCAGCTCACGCACGACCTTGATGACCTGGATCTTCTTGTCGCCGGCGCCGGTGAGGATGACGTCGAACTCGTCCTTCTCCTCAGCGGCCTCGGCCGGGGCGCCCGGGGCGGCGGGGCCGGCGACGGCGACCGCGGCGGCGGCGGTGACGTCGAACTTCTCCTCGAAGGCCTTCACGAACTCGGAGAGCTCGATGAGGGTCATCTCCTCGAACTGGGCGAGCAGGTCTTCCTGGCTGAGCTTCGCCATGATGGCGGTCCTTCCACTAATTCGGCAGGTGCCGGATGTACGGGGTGAGGCGGGCGTACGTCGGGCCCGCGTCGGCCCTCGCCTCAGGCGGCGAGAGCCGGAAAGCGAGCCGAATTACTCGGCACCGCCCTGCTCGTCCTGCTTGGCACGGAGCGCGTCCACGGTGCGGACGAGCTTCGAGGGAAGCGCCTGGAAGAGCTGAGCAGTCTGGGACTGCTTGCCCTTGAAGGCACCCGCCAGCTTGGAGAGCAGAACCTCGCGGGACTCGAGGTCCGCAAGCTTCTTGATCTCGTCGGCGGACATCGCCTTGCCGTCAAGGACACCGCCCTTGATGACGAGATTCGGGTTGTCCTTGGCGAAGTCACGCAGACCCTTCGCCGACTCCACCGGGTCACCGGTGACGAAGGCGACGGCCGTCGGACCAGCGAAGAGCTGGTCGTCGAGCGTGATCCCGGCCTCATTGGCCGCAATCTTGGTCAGCGTGTTCTTCACCACGGCGTACTGGGCGTTCTCACCGAGCGACCGGCGCAGCGTCTTGAGCTGCGCCACGGTGAGACCGCGGTACTCGGTCAGCACGGCGGCGTTGGAGCTGCGGAACTTGTCCGTCAGCTCGGCAACCGCGGCAGCCTTTTCGGGCGTCGCCATAGAGCCTCGGCCTCCTTCCGGGTGATTCGGACCGCGCGGACCCGAAGGAGGTCTGGGGAAAACGAAACGCCCCGGCGCAGGCGCACGGGGCGTGGCTCGACCGGCCGCACGCGCACGGGGCGCGAACTCCGGGAGCTCATCCACTGTCACCTACGCGGGTCGTCCGCAGTTCAGCGGATCCTTCGGCCACCGTGCCCTCTCACGAGCACACGGCAACGACCAGCGGTCTTTGGCTTCGGTAGGAGCGTACGTGAACGGGGCAGTGTCAAGCAAATCCGCCCGTACGGCGACCCGGCCGGCCTCAGCCCGCCTGGTCCTCCTGCATCATCTCGGCCAGGTCGGCCGTCTCCCCGGCCGGCGGAGCGGTGATCTTCACGGGCTCGTTGAAGTCGAGGAAGGTGACGGTCATGTCCAGCGGGCCCTTGTCGGCGTCGCCGCGCATGCGGAACTGCTTGGCCTGGTCGTCGCCGTCGACCCACATGTCCATCGTGAGCTCGTCGACGCCCATCTTCTCGTACTGCTCGATGCTCTTGCGGCGCTGGTCCTGGGTGGCCTTGTCCCCCTCCGCGAGGGACTTCTCCAGGGCGTCGAGGGTGACGGTGCCCTTGTAGTGCGTGGTCTTCACCCCGTCGACGGTCTCGGTGCCGACCTTCTCCACGTCCTTGGCTCCGGTGAGGAAGGTGGACTCGGCCGCCGGGTTCTTGTCGGCCTGGGAGGCGCTGCCGAGCCCGTTGAGCTCCTTGTCGGCGCCCATCGCGGCCAGGTCGAACTTGATCCAGCTCTTGCCGTCCATCTCCTTGGCCGCCTCGGTGCCGCCGTTGAGGTAGAGGGCCTTGTCGACGAGCCGGATCTCGGCGGTCGCGTCGGCCCCCCGGTCGGGCGCCTTCATCTTCATGGCCATCGAGACCGTCGGCTTGAGCTGCATCTCGGCCTCGGCCTCGACCCGGCCCTCCTCGGGAACCCGGCCCGTCAGACGGTAACGGAGGGAGGTGATGTCCTCCGTGTTCTTCGCCGCCTTGGCCACGGCCGCCGCCGGCGTCATGTCGGGGGACGCGTCCGTCCCCTCGTCCTTCGAACAGCCCACCGCGCCCGCGGCGAGCAGCAGCGCGGCCAGACCCGCGCCCACGGGCACGCGCACAGAAGTCTTCGTCATGGATCCCCCCACGGGACACAGGAAATGAACAGCCGACACACAGCCAGGACGCGGGGATGTCCGAGACGGTTCTACCGATCTTGTGATTTCCGGGTCAGGAACCGTCGGACGGCGTCTTCAGCAGCTCCGTGAAGTCCGCCGTGTCGGCGGCCGGGGGACGCTCGACGGGGACGGGGACGCCGTAGTCGCTGTAGTAGGCGGTCTGGGACAGCTCGCCCTGCTCCGTCCGGCCCCGCTCGGTCTTCTTCACCAGCAGGTCCTGTCCGTCGACCCAGATGTCGACGGTCCGTCCGGGAGAGCCGTCCACCGTGCCGGACCAGTGCGTGGTGTGCCGGCCGCGCGTCGTCTCTCGGCCGACCTCGTGCACGTCGTCGGAGGCGAGGAGCAGCTTCACCGCCTCGTCCGGGGCGGTCTCGCGCATCCGGTCCGCGAAGCCGGCGCCGTCGCCGAGGCCCTCCAGGGCGTCGTACGCGTACTTGATCCAGTGCCTGCCGTCCGCCCGGGCGGCGAAGGCGTCGCCCATCTTCGCGTAGTAGGCGTCGGGCAGGTAGCGGGCCTCCAGGGAGGCGATGCCGAGCCGGCGCATCGCGTCGGCCGTCGTCCCGCCGGTGTAGGTGAGCGTGAGGGAGCCGGTGACGCCGTCGCCCCAGCTCAGGGCGCCGGCCGCCGTGAGGGACAGCTCGTCGCCGACGACGGTCGTGGAGGTGACCCAGGCCGAGCCGGCCCGGCCGGTGGCGCGCTCCACGGCGCGCAGCGGCTCCGCCGACGGGCCGGGACCTCCCTCGGCGGCACCGGAGGAGGCGCAGGCGCTCAGGCACGCCAGCACGGCCGTCACCGCGGTCGAAAGGGCCGTACGGCGTGCCGTCGTGCTCGTCATGTCCTCCCACCCCTGTGCGCGCGTCACCTGCCCGCACGCTAGCCCAGCCGCCCGGCCCCCGTATCGGAAAACCCCAGTCCGGAAAACCCCGTCCGGAAACGGGGACGGGCCCCGCACCTCGGAAGGTGCGGGGCCCGTGAACCGGTTGGGCGAGCCGTTGGCTCAGACCGCGGCCGGGTCCTCCTCGACGAGGAGGTTGCGGGTGCGGTTGGAGTCGACCGGAATGCCGGGGCCCATCGTGGTGCTGATGGCGGCCTTCTTGATGTAGCGACCCTTGGCGGCGGACGGCTTCAGACGGAGGATCTCCTCCAGCGCCGCGCCGTAGTTCTCCACCAGCTTGGTGTCGTCGAACGACGTCTTGCCGATGATGAAGTGCAGGTTCGAGTGCTTGTCGACGCGGAACTCGATCTTGCCGCCCTTGATGTCGTTGACAGCCTTGGCGACGTCCGGGGTCACGGTGCCGGTCTTGGGGTTCGGCATGAGACCACGGGGACCGAGCACGCGGCCGAGGCGGCCGACCTTGCCCATGAGGTCCGGGGTGGCGACGACGGCGTCGAAGTCCAGACGGCCCTTCGACACCTCGTCGATCAGTTCGTCGGCGCCGACGATGTCGGCGCCCGCGGCACGCGCGGCCTCGGCACGGTCGCCGGTCGCGAAGACCAGGACCCGGGCGGTCTTGCCGGTGCCGTGCGGGAGGTTCACGGTGCCACGGACCATCTGGTCGGCCTTGCGCGGGTCGACACCCAGGCGGAAGGCGACCTCGACGGTGCCGTCGAACTTGGTCGTGGAGGTCTCCTTGGCGAGACGGACGGCCTCGAGCGGGGCGTAGAGCTTGTCCCGGTCGACCTTGGCGTCCGCAGCGCGGAGAGACTTGCTGCGCTTGCTCACTACTGCTCCTGTTGGCTTCTTAGGAGTCGTGGTCCGGGCCGAGCAGGCCCTGCCACTTCTGCTTGCTTACGGGGGTGGAGGTCAGCCCTCGACCGTGACGCCCATGGAACGCGCGGTGCCGGCGATGATCTTCTCGGCGGCGTCCAGGTCGTTGGCGTTGAGGTCGGGCATCTTGGTGGTGGCGATCTCGCGGACCTGGTCACGCGTGATCTTCGCGACCTTGGTCTTGTGCGGCTCGCCGGAGCCCTTCTCCACGCCCGCGGCCTTGAGGATCATCTTGGCGGCCGGCGGCGTCTTGGTGATGAAGGTGAAGGAGCGGTCCTCGTAGACCGTGATCTCCACCGGGATGACCCAGCCACGCTGCGACTCGGTCGCGGCGTTGTAGGCCTTGCAGAACTCCATGATGTTGACGCCGTGCTGACCCAGCGCGGGGCCGACCGGCGGAGCCGGGTTGGCGGCACCGGCCTGGATCTGGAGCTTGATGAGCCCCGTGACCTTCTTCTTCTTGGGAGGCATAGCTCTCCGGGTCCTTTCGATTCGGGTCCTGCCCGCATCCGGAGCGACCCGGAGACAGGCATACCGCACAACGATAACGGGTATGGATGCGCGGCCAAAAACCGAGCAGGTCAGACGACGCGCGAGCGTTCGCCTGACCTGGTCGGAAGCGGTACGTCCAGAGAGCTGCTAGTTCTTCTGGATCTGGTCGAAGCTCAGCTCGACCGGGGTCTCGCGGCCGAAGATCTCGACGAGGCCCTTGACCTTCTTCGAGTCGGCGTTGATCTCGTTGATCGTGGCCTGCAGCGTGGCGAACGGGCCGTCGGTGACGGTGACCGAGTCGCCGACCTCGAAGTCCAGGACCTGGACCTCGACCTTGCGCTGCGGAGCCGGCTTGCCCTCGGCCTCGGCGGCCTCGCGGGCGGCCTTCTCCTCGGCCTCGGGGGCGAGCATCTTGACGATCTCGTCCAGCGTCAGCGGGTACGGGTCGTAGGCGTTGCCCACGAAGCCGGTGACGCCGGGGGTGTTGCGGACGACACCCCAGGACTCGTTGGTCAGGTCCATGCGGACCAGGACGTAACCCGGCAGCTTATTCTGGCGGATCGTCTTGCGGTCGCCGTTCTTGATCTGGACGACCTCTTCCTGCGGCACCTCGGCCTGGAAGATGTAGTCCTCGACGTTGAGCGAGACGGCGCGCTGCTCGAGGTTGGTCTTCACGCGGTTCTCGTAACCGGCGTAGGTGTGGATCACGTACCACTCGCCGGGCAGGGTGCGCAGCTCCTGGCGGAGCTTCTCGACCGGGTCGAGCTCGGGCTCGGGCTCCGCGGTCTCCGCGTCCTCGGCCTCCGCGTCGGCGGACTCGTCCTCGTCCTCCGCGGCCTCGTCCTCGGCCTGGACCTCCGCGGCCTCGTCCTCGTCCTCGACGACGGCGGAGTCGGCAGCCTCGACCTCGGTGGAGGTCTCGGTGTCCTCGTTGTCCGCGCCCTCGACAATGCCGAGCTCGTCCTCGACGGACTCGACAGCCTCCCCGCGAGGCTCAACGGCGTCGTTCACGTTCGGGTCAGACACGGTGGCTGCTTCTTCCTGGATACATAGGGGTGGAACACGCGAAAGGGGCGCCGGGTACCTCGGCGCCCTTCGCTCTCGGCTCAGCCGAAGACGTACTTGGCGGCGTGGCTGAAGCCATAGTCAATCAGAGTCACCAGGCCGATCATGACGACCACGAAGATGATCACGACGGCGGTGTACGTCGACAGCTGGTTGCGGGTGGGCCAGACGACCTTGCGCAGTTCCGCGACGATCTGGCGGTAGAAGAGCGCAAGACGCTTCAGCGGGCCCTTCTTGGCCCGCTTGCCGCCCTTGCGGGGCTTCTTGCTGGAGTCCGGCGCCTCGTCCTGGGCATCAGGCATGTCGATGGAGCCCACGGCGTCCGTCACTCGTCCTCACCTGATTCCGGGTCGTGGCCGTGCCGCGCCCGGTCTGAGCCGCACGGCGTTGCATTGCTGTACGTACATGCGCACACATCCTGGCGAAGGTGTGTGTAGCAGGGCCGGAGGGACTTGAACCCCCAACCGCTGGTTTTGGAGACCAGTGCTCTACCAATTGAGCTACGACCCTTTGTGTGTCCCCAACGTACCGCATCCGCCCGGATGCCTGGTGGGCACCGAGTGTGTGCGGGCCGCTGAAGCCCAACGAGGTGAGAGTGTACGTGCTCGCGGGCCGGGCGTCGAACAGAAAAGGCCCGCAGGGCGCTCCGCCGGCGGTCGACGGCCGAAGATCACGCAGGCCGCGCGGTGGATACGGACTGGTGTCCAGGCTTTTGCCCGGACCTGTTCAGTCCGTGAAACCCGTGTGCCGGGGAGGTTTCCGGTCTGGAACGATGGGCTTCATGAGCGCTGCAACCCCTCCCACCGAGCGCCGGGTCTCCGCCCGAGTCGGCGCGATCTCCGAGTCCGCCACCCTCGCCGTGGACGCCAAGGCCAAGGCCCTCAAGGCCGCCGGGCGACCGGTGATCGGCTTCGGCGCCGGTGAACCCGACTTCCCGACTCCGGACTACATCGTCGAGGCCGCGATCGAGGCCTGCAAGAACCCGAAGTTCCACCGCTACACGCCGGCCGGCGGACTGCCCGAGCTGAAGGCCGCGATCGCCGCGAAGACGCTGCGCGACTCGGGCTACGAGGTCGACCCGTCGCAGATCCTGGTCACCAACGGCGGCAAGCAGGCCATCTACGAGGCGTTCGCCGCGATCCTCGACCCGGGCGACGAGGTCATCGTCCCGGCGCCGTACTGGACGACGTACCCGGAGTCGATCCGGCTGGCCGGCGGTGTCCCGGTCGAGGTCGTCGCCGACGAGACGACCGGCTACCGGGTGAGCGTGGAGCAGCTGGAGGCCGCGCGCACCGAGAAGACCAAGGTCGTCCTGTTCGTGTCGCCGTCGAACCCGACCGGCGCCGTGTACACGGAGGCCGAGACCGAGGCGATCGGCCGCTGGGCCGTCGAGCACGGCCTGTGGGTGCTGACCGACGAGATCTACGAGCACCTGGTCTACGGCGACGCCGCCTCGGTGTCCCTGCCGGCGATCCTGCCCGAGCTGCGCGACAAGTGCATCGTGGTCAACGGCGTCGCCAAGACGTACGCCATGACCGGCTGGCGCGTCGGGTGGGTCATCGGCCCGAAGGACGTCGTCAAGGCCGCGACGAACCTCCAGTCGCACGCCACGTCCAACGTGTCCAACGTCGCCCAGGCGGCGGCGCTGGCGGCGGTCTCCGGTGACCTGGACGCCGTGGCGAAGATGCGGGAGGCCTTCGACCGGCGCCGCCGGACCATCGTGCGGATGCTCAACGAGATCGACGGCGTGCTGTGCCCGGAGCCGGAGGGCGCGTTCTACGCCTACCCGTCGGTGAAGGGGCTGCTCGGCAAGGAGATCCGCGGCAAGCGTCCGCAGGACACCGTGGAGCTGGCCGCGCTGATCCTGGAGGAGGCCGAGGTCGCGGTGGTGCCCGGCGAGGCCTTCGGCACGCCCGGCTACCTGCGGCTGTCGTACGCGCTCGGTGACGAGGACCTCGTCGAGGGCGTGAGCCGGATCCAGAAGCTGCTGGCGGAGGCCAGGGACTGACGGTCGTCCTTCGAGCAGGGGCCACACCTCGACGTCGGGGTGTGGCCCCTGCCATTTGTTTGTGCGAGCAAGACCACGTACGGGGAAAGTGCTGTCGGGCCGGGCGTGTCGTACGGCAGGATCACGGAATGCTGAGCTCTTCAGGGGGGAATCCCCCGAACCCCCCGGGTGTACGTGATCTCTCTGCCCTGCCGAAGGCCCATCTGCATCTGCACTTCACCGGTTCCATGCGGCCCGCCACCCTGTTGGAACTGGCCGACAAGCACGGTGTGCGACTGCCGGAGTCCCTGACCGAGGCGCTGGGCGCCGGTGAGTCGCCGAGGCTGCGGGCGACGGACGAGCGGGGCTGGTTCCGCTTCCAGCGGCTGTACGACGCGGCGCGGTCGTGTCTGCAGGAGCCCGACGACATCCGGCGACTGGTCCGGGAGGCGGCGGAGGAGGATCTGCGGGACGGTTCGGGCTGGCTGGAGATCCAGGTGGACCCGACGTCGTACGCGCCGCGGCTGGGCGGGCTGATCCCGGCGCTGGAGATCATCCTGGACGCGGTGGAGACGACCGTGCGGGACACCGGGATCGGGATGCGGGTGCTGGTGGCCGCGAACCGGATGAGGCATCCGCTGGACGCGCGCACGCTGGCCCGGCTGGCCGTGCGGTACGCGGACCGGGGCGTGGTCGGCTTCGGGCTGTCGAACGACGAGCGGCGCGGCATGGCCCGGGACTTCGACCGGGCGTTCGCCATCGCTCGCGAGGGCGGACTGCTGTCGGCGCCGCACGGCGGCGAGCTGACCGGACCGGCGTCGGTGCGGGACTGCCTGGACGACCTGGAGGCGGACCGGATCGGGCACGGCGTGCGGGCGGCGGAGGATCCGCGGCTGCTGAAGCGGCTCGCGGACCGGCAGGTGACCTGCGAGGTGTGTCCGGCGTCGAACGTGGCCCTCGGCGTGTACGAGAAGCCCGAGGACGTGCCGTTGCGGACCCTGTTCGAGGCGGGGGTGCCGATGGCGCTCGGCGCGGACGACCCGCTGCTGTTCGGCTCGCGGCTGGCGGCGCAGTACGAGATCGCGCGGGAGCACCACGGCTTCACGGACGCCGAGCTCGCGGAACTGGCCCGGCAGTCGGTGCGGGGCTCGGCGGCGCCCGAGGACGTGAAGGACGGGCTGCTGGCGGGCATCGACGCCTGGCTCAGCGCCCCGGCCGCCTGAAGTGGGCGTACGGCGGATACGGCTTGAAGGCGATCACGATCTCCGGGTGCCGCCACGAGTCGGGGTCCGGGGCCAGTTCGCCGTGCAGGCAGGTGACGAACGCCGCGTGCCCCTTGGTGACGCCCTTCTGCCGCGGCCCCCGGCCGGCCGCCTCGGCGAGGGCGGTCGCCGCGGAGGCGAAGGCGCTCCGCCCGCCGATGAGGAAGTACGTACGCGCGTGCGTGGTGTGCCGCAGCGCCTCGCGGGCGTGGGGCCGGTCGGGCCGGGCTCGGGCGTCGCGGGCCGTGCGCGCCTCGTCGGTCCGGACGGTGAGCGGTGCGCCGGATCCCAGCCGGCGGCGCAGCTCGGGCCACTTGGTGGGGCGCAGGCCCGCCTCCGGGTGCGTCAGCACCAGGTCGACCAGCTCGCCCTGCCCCTCGTCGGGCGGTACGCCGTCGCGCAGGGGGACGTGCACGATCGTGCGGCGTGAGCAGGAGGCGAAGGAGAACAGTCCGGCGAGCCGGTTCAGGCCGTCGTGGTCGCCCATGAGCATGCCGTAGTCGCTCTCCGGGTCACGGAGCGAGGTGTGGCGCAGGGGGGTGCGCGGTTGGACGACACGGTGGGTGTGCGGGCCGGTGCGGGGGCGGAACTCGGTGAGTCTCAGCCGCATGGAGAACGCCTCATGGTCCGAGCGTGCCGGTCAGCGGGGCCCGTCGGCAACGGAGATTCCGTCCAGCAGCGTGGCCACGAGCCGGCGCGCGAACTCGTCCGCGGGAGGCCTGCCGCCGTCCGGGGCGGCGTCGTAGGCGAAGGCGCGCTGTGCGCAGGCGCCCAGGAGGAGCGAGGCGGCGGCGAAGGTGTCGGCGTCGGCGCGGACCCGGCCGGCGTCCCGTTCGGCGCGGAGGTAGGCGTCGAGGCCCTGGATCGGCATGTGCGGCCCGGTTCCCAGCTGCCGCATCGCGTCGTCGTGCCGTCGCTTGAGCTGCGTCTCGGCGTACAGGGAGGCGGCGATCGGGAAGCTCTGCTCGTAGAACAGGGCGGCCTGGCGGGCGATCTCGGTGAGGTTCTCCCGGAGGGTGCCGCGGCCGGGCTCGGCGGCGAGGGAGTCCAGCAGCGGGGTGAGCCGGGGCAGCCGCTCGGTGAGGACCCGGATGAAGAGCTCCTCCTTGCCGGAGAAGTGCTTGTAGAGCGCGGCCTCGGAACAGCCGGCCGCCTTGGCGATCTCCTTGGTGGTGGCGCGGGCGAGGCCGATGGTGAGCATCAGCCGCTGCGCGGCGTCCAGGATGCGCTCGCGGGTCGGCGTGCCGGGCGGCATGGGTGCTCCAACGGGACTTGACGGCGGGGTGAGTGCTTACTCACCCTAGAGGAAGCCGAGGTGAGTAAATACTCACCCACCCTCGGGGAGAGCGGGTACGTCATGAGACTGACGGTTTTCGGAGCCACGGGCGGGATCGGACAGGAGGTGGTCCGGCAGGCGCTGGAGGCGGGACACCGGGTCACGGCGGTCGTCCGGGACCCCGCGCGGCTGCCGGTCACCGGCGAGGGCCTGGAGGTGTTCCGTGCCGACCTGGGCGATCCGGCGGCGGTGCGGCCCGCGGTGGCCGGCCGGGACGCCGTGCTGTCCGGGCTCGGCGCGCGCAGCCGGAAGGACGCGGGGGTCGCCACCCGGTTGACGCGCACGGTGCTCGACGCGATGGAGGCGGAGGGCGTACGCCGGCTGCTGGTGGTGAGCGCCGCTCCGGTCGGGCCGGAGCCCGAGGGCGCGGGGCTGCTGGACCGCGGGGTGCGCGGCGCCGTCTCGGCGATCCTCAAGGACGTCTACGCCGATCTGCGGGAGATGGAGGCCGAGCTGGCCCGCAGCACCACGGACTGGACGGTCGTACGTCCGCCGCGTCTGCAGAACAAGCCGGTCACCGGCCGGTACCGGACCGTCGTGGGCGGCTTCCCCGCCAAGGGCCGCTTCATCGGCCGGGCCGACGTGGCCCACGCGATGCTGGCCCTGACGGAGGACGCGGGGGCGGTGAAACAGGGGGTGGGCGTGGCCTACTGAGACGACACGGCCCCAACCCCGTGCCGGGGCCGGCCTGGCCCGGCCTGGCCTGGCCTGGCTACAGGCTGACGCCCACCGTCACCGGCTCGTTGACCAGCGTGATCCCGAACGCCTCATGGACACCGGCGACGACCTCACGCGCCAGAGCCAGCAGATCCTCCGTGGTCGCCTCACCCCGGTTGGTGAGCGCGAGGGTGTGCTTGGTGGAGATGCGGGCGGGACCGCTGCCGTAGCCCTTGGTGAAACCGGCCTTGTCGATCAGCCAGGCCGCGGAGGTCTTGACGCGCCCCTCCCCCGCCGGGAAGGCGGGCGGTTCGGCACCGGCCCCGAGCCGCTCGTCCACGCGCGCGCGGAAGGCCGCGAACTCCTCGTCCGTGAGGATCGGGTTGGTGAAGAACGACCCGGCCGACCAGGTGTCGTGGTCCTCGGGGTCCAGGACCATGCCCTTGCCCGCACGCAGTTTCAGCACGGTCTCGCGGGCGGCGGCCAGCGGCACCCGGCCACCGGGTTCGACGCCGAGGGCGCGGGCCGTCTCGGCGTAGCGCAGGGGGGCGGAGAGCCCGTCGGCGTCCTCCAGCGCGAAGCGGACGCGCAGGACGACGTACCGCTCGGATTCGGCCTTGAAGCGGCTGTGGCGGTAGGCGAAGGCGCAGTCGGCGTTGGCGAGGGTGACCGTCTCGCGGTTCCTGCGGTCGTACGCGATCACTTCGGTGATCGTGGCGGAGACCTCCTGGCCGTACGCCCCCACGTTCTGGATGGGGGTGGCGCCCGCCGAGCCGGGGATGCCGGCCAGGCACTCGATGCCGGCGAGTCCGGCCTCGACGGTGCGGGCGACGGCGTCGCTCCACACCTCGCCGGCCGCGAGCTCCAGCGTCGTGCCGTCGAGGAAGAGGCCGCGCGTGGCGATGTGCAGGGCGGTGCCGTCGAAGCCCTTGTCGCCGATGACCAGGTTGGAGCCGCCGCCGATGAGCAGCAGGGGGGTGCCGGTGTCGTCGGCCTCGCGGACGGCGGCGATCACCTCGGCGTCGGTGGTGGCCGTGATCAGCCGGCTCGCGGGGCCGCCCAGCCGGAAGGTGGTCAGCGGGGCGAGGGGGGCGTCGTGGATTTCCTGCACGGGCCCAAGACTACGAGACGGCACCGACGGCTCGGGGCGGTGGCAAGCGTCCCGGCCGGTCGGCCGGAACGCTTGCCACCGATGCGCCGGGAACGGATCCCGGCGTACGGCCGGTCAGCGCGAGGCCGGTTCCTCCGTCGCGACGAGCGCCTTCTCGGCGGGTGCGGACGCGGGCGCGGACCCGTCCGTGAGTGCCCGGCCGTTCCGGCGGCGGGCCGGGACCAGTAGGGCCGCGACACCGCCGAGGGCCACCACCGCGGCGCCCACCGCGACCGCGGGCCGCAGCCCGTCGACGAAGGACTGCGCGGACCCGTAACCGCCCCGCGCCGCGAAGACCGAGGACATGACCGCGATACCGAGCGCGCCGCCCGCCTCCCGCAGGGCGTTGTCGGCGCCGAAGGCGATGCCCTGTTCCTTGGGGGTGACGCTGGACATCACCAGGGCGGAGACGGGGCGAGGCAGAGGGCCATGCCGATCCCGCTGACGATCAGGCCCGGCAGCTGGATCGCGTAGGAGGCGTCGGACGTGATCTCGGAGGCCAGGTAGCCGAGGCCGGTCGCCTGGAGGAAGAGTCCGGTGGCGACGACCGGGCGCCCGCCGCTCCGGTCCGAGAGGATGCCGGCGACCGGCGCGCCGAGCATGGGCATGCCGGTCCGGGGCGGCATGCGCAGGCCCGCCTCGGTGGGCGAGTAGCCGAGCACGCCCTGCGCGTACCGGCTGGGCAGGAAGATCGAGCCGAACAGCCCCAGGAACATCAGCAGGCTCGCCGCGTTGATGCCGGAGAAGGCCCGGGAGCGGAACAGCGGCATCGGGAGCACCGGGTTCTTGGCGCGGGTGCCGTGGAGGACGAAGCCGGCCAGCAGCGCGGCGCCGCCGAGCAGGGCGGTCGGCACCACGGTGCCGGTCCGGCCGTCCACCGGGCCGCGGACCAGGCCGTAGCCGACGCCGAAGAGTCCGCCGCCGGCGTTCAGCGTGCCGGGGAGGTCGAGCGGCGCGCCGGTGCCGTGCGACTCGACGAGGCGAAGGCGGGCGAGCGGCGGCAGGGCCGGCCCCAGGGGACGTTCGGCCAGAAGATCCACTGTCATGAGACGTGTTCGGTGAGGCCGCCGCCGACCAGCGGTCCGGAGGCCACGGCGAGCCCGTTGACGGCGTCCCGGACGCCGTACGCCGTTCCGCGCCGTTCGGCGGGCACGGGCGGCCGGGCGTGGTGTGAGGGGCGCCCCGCGGTGGGCGCCCCTCCCGGACAGGGAACCGGTTCAGGCGAGCCGTACGACCGCGCGGGACATGCCGAGGACCTTCTGGCCGCCACTGGTGGCCGTGAGGTCGACGCGGACGGTGTTGTCGTCGAGCTTGGCCGCGACCTTGCCGCTGACCTCGATCACGGCGCCCTGGTCGTCGTTCGGGACGACGACGGGCCGGGTGAAGCGGACGCCGTACTCGACGACCGCGCCGGGGTCGCCCGCCCAGTCGGTCACGACGCGGATCGCCTCGGCCATGGTGAACATGCCGTGCGCGATGACGTCCGGCAGTCCGACCTCCTTGGCGAACTTCTCGTTCCAGTGGATCGGGTTGAAGTCGCCGGAGGCGCCGGCGTAGCGCACGAGTGTGGCGCGGTTCACGGGGAAGCTCTGCGCGGGCAGCTCGGTGCCGACCTCGACGTCGCCGTACGCGACCTTCGCCGTCGCGGGATGCGTGTGGGGCTGCGTCATGGGGTGCTCACGCCTCCTCGGCCGCACGGGCCACGAGCTTGGTCCAGGCGGTCACGACGTGCTCGCCGGCCTCGTCGTGGACCTCGCCGCGGACGTCCAGTATGTCGTTGCCGGCCATCGATCTGATCGCCTCGATGGTGGAGGTGACCGTGAGCCGGTCGCCGGCCCGCACCGGGCGGACGTAGGCGAACTTCTGGTCGCCGTGCACCACCCGGTTGTAGTCCAGACCGAGCTGCGGGTCCTCTATGACCTGTCCCGCCGCCTTGAACGTGATCGAGAACACGAAGGTCGGCGGAGCGATCACGTCCGGATAGCCGAGCGCCTTCGCCGCCTCCACGTCCGTGTACGCCGGATTGGCGTCTCCCACCGCCTCCGCGAACTCGCGGATCTTCTCCCGGCCCACCTCGTAGGGGGCGGTGGGCGGATAGGTCCGCCCCGCGAACGACTGGTCGAGCGCCATGGCCCGCAACCTCCTGCTGCTGTCTTCGACTACTGCGGCTGTCTCTCACTGCGGCCGTCCCTGCGGCCACCGCCGGACACAACGACGCGAGGCCGTCCCCAAACTACGGGGACGGCCTCGCGTACGAGCCTGATTTATCGCGTTTCGCGGTGCGCGGTGTGCGCGTTGCAACGCGGGCAGTGCTTCTTCATCTCCAGTCGGTCCGGGTTGTTACGCCGGTTCTTCTTGGTGATGTAGTTCCGCTCCTTGCACTCCACGCAGGCCAGCGTGATCTTCGGGCGGACGTCGGTGGCAGCCACGTGAGTGCTCCTTGACGAACGGATTGATGATAGTAACGCAGGAAAGAGTAGCCGATTGAAGGACCGACCCCGCAATCGGCTACTGAGAGTAGCGGTGACCGGACTTGAACCGGTGACACAGCGATTATGAGCCGCTTGCTCTACCGACTGAGCTACACCGCTGTGATGCGATCGGGTCCCGCCTCGCGGCGGGAACCTCTCACACCAGAGCCCCAAAACGGAATCGAACCGTTGACCTTCTCCTTACCATGGAGACGCTCTGCCGACTGAGCTATTGGGGCGAGCGATGAAGACATTACACGGTCGCCCGCCGTTCGCCCAAATCCGTTTCGCCGACCGTGCCCCGTCCCGTCCCCGGCCCCCCGGACGCCGCACGCGCACCGTCCCGCCCGGCCCATGGGCCGGCCTCCGCCGGGCCCGGGGGCACCCTTCTGCCCGGCCGGCGGACAGCCGGCTGCGGTGGCCGCGTGCGCTGCCCCGCAGGCCGGACCGCACCGGTACGACTTTTGCGCTCCTCCGCGCCATGGGCGGATCACCGTCCTAGGCTCGACCGCACTCTGCGTGATCTTGCGTTCCCCCCTGCGCAGTCCCGAGCCCAGAGGAGTGCGATGCCCGACAGCCAGCCGCAGCCGCCCCACTCGCCCTTCCCCTCGGGCCCGGCCGGCCACGGCTCACTGCTGCTGTCGGGGGCACGGCTCATCGACGGCCGGACCGTGGACGTACGGCTGCACGGCGGACGCATCGAGGCGGTCGGCACGGCCGGCAGCCTGTCGGTGGCCCGCCCGTCCGGGCCCGGCACGCGGGTCGACCTCACCGGGTACCTGCTCCTGCCCGCCCCCGCCGAACCCCACGCCCACGGCGACACGGCCCTCACGGCCGACGTCCCCGGCCCGGTCTCCCACGAGCCCGAGGACGTCCAGCGCCGGGTCACGGAGGCCGCTCTGCTCCAGCTGGGGCACGGGGCGACCGCGCTGCGGGCCCATGTGCGGGTGGGTGACGTCCCGGGGCTGGGCGCCCTGGTCGCCGTACTGCGGGCGCGGCGCGCGCTGCGGGGGCTGGCCGAGCTGACGGCGGTGGCCATGCCGAGGGTGCTGACCGGGGTGGCCGGGGCCGACGGGCTGGCGATGCTGCGGGACGCGGTCAAGATGGGCGCGGACGTGGTGGGCGGGTGCCCGGACCTGGACCCCGATCCGGCGGGGTACGTGGAGGCGGTCCTGGAGGTCGCCGCCGAGCACGGCTGCCCCGTCGACCTGCACACGGACGCCGCCGACCCGGCGCGGCTGGCCCGGCTCGCGGCCATGGCGGGCGGGCTGCGCCCCGGGGTGACCGTCGGGCCCTGCGACGGCCTGGGCCGCCTGCCCGCCGACGTGGCCTCCCGGGCCGCGGACCAGCTGGCGGCGGCCGGGGTCGCCGTGCTGTGCCTGCCGCAGGGGCCCTGCGCCCAGGGCGGTGCCGGGGGCGCCGCCCACCGCGAAGGCACCGCTCCGGTACGGCTGCTGCGGGCCGCGGGGGTACGGGTCACCGCCGGGAGCGGGGCGCTGCGGGACGTGTCCAACCCGGTCGGGCGCGGCGACCCGCTGGAGGCGGCGTACCTGCTGGCCTCACGCCACGGGCTGCGGCCCGAGGAGGCGTACGACGCGGTGAGCGGCGCGGCACGGGCCACGCTGGGCCTGCCCGAGGTGCGGGTGGATGCGGGCTTCCCGGCCGAACTCCTCGCGGTGCGCGGGGACCGGCTCGCGGGCGCGCTGTCGCTGGCCTACGGCCGGATCGTGGTGCACCGGGGGCGGGTGGTGGCCCGCACGAGCGCGGTACGGGAGTACGGCGACACGACGGCCTCGGCGGATCCGGGGTTGCCGCGACAGGGACGCGGGTGGCGGCCTGAGGGGTGGGGGACGGCTTGAGAGGGCCGGTGCGAGGGGACGGGGTGGGGGCCGGGCTGAGGGCGGGGGTTTCCCGCGGAGGGCACCGCGCGGGCCCCTCCGGGCGGGCGCCGGGTGTGCGCCGGGTGTGCGCCGGCGTGAGACCCGTGGGGGCGTCCGAGACGCGGCCGAAGTCGTGCGGCGTCGGCGGCCGTCGGGGCGTACGGTCGAAGGCATGCGCATTGTCATCGCTGGTGGTCATGGTCAGATCGCGCTACGGCTGGAGCGGTTGCTCGCCGCGCGCGGTGACGAGGTGGCGGGCATCATCCGCAAGGCCGAGCAGGCCGATGATCTGCGTGCGGCCGGCGCCGAACCGGTCGTGCTGGACCTCGAGTCGGCCCCGGTCGACGAGGTCACGGAGCGGCTGCGCGGCGCGGACGCGGCGGTGTTCGCGGCGGGCGCGGGCCCGGGCAGCGGGGCGGCCCGCAAGGAGACGGTGGACAAGGCGGCGGCGGTCCTCTTCGCGGACGCCGCCGTCCGGGCGGGCGTACGGCGCTTCGTGATCGTGTCGTCCATGGGCGCCGACCCGGAGCACGCCGGGGACGAGATCTTCGACGCGTACCTGCGCGCCAAGGGCGAGGCCGACGCGTACGTGCGGGCGCAGGACGCGCTGGACTGGACGATCCTGCGGCCCGGCATGCTGACGGACGACGCCGGCACCGGCCTCGTGCGCCTGGAGGCGCACACCGGCCGCGGCCCGGTTCCGCGGGACGACGTGGCGGCCGTACTGGCGGAACTCGTCGACACCTCGGCGACGGCGGGCCTGACTCTTGAGCTGATCAGCGGCTCGACACCGGTGTCGGTCGCGGTGAAGTCGGTGGCCGGGAACTGACGCCCGCTCAGAACAGGGGAAGCTGCCCGGGGAACTCCGGGACGACGTAACCGTCCAGCGTGGGCTGGGCGGCGTCCGCCTCGGCGAACCGCCGGGAGCCGGGACAGGACACGAGCGCCCCGGCGGCCCGCGCCCCGGGCGGATCATGCCGCGCGAAGCGCCCGGCGACGACGGCGATCTCCCGACGACACTCGGGGCAGGTCCTGCGACGCGACGACATGGCCCCAGCGTAGGGCGCGCGAGCCCGGAGGCCGATGAGACGGCCGGGCGGTCATGGACCCCGCGGATGCACGCCTGCCCGGCCGGTCGACCGCGTTCCGCCTCCGGTCGGCCGCAACGTCACGCCTCCTCGGGCACGGCCCCGGGAACGCCGAAAGGGTCTGCGATCAGCATTACTGCTGGTCACAGACCCTTTCGGTCGTGTGGCGGCGCCAGGATTCGAACCTGGGAAGGCTGAGCCGGCAGATTTACAGTCTGCTCCCTTTGGCCGCTCGGGCACACCGCCGGGTTTCGCTGCCTCTTCGAACCGCCTTTCGGCGGTGCTCCGTGGCAACGACGTAAACAATACCCGATGCGGAGGGGTGCTTCGCCACCCGATTGATCTCCACCTCGAGGGCGGGGGGTGGCTAGGCTTGTCCGGATGCGGCCGAGGACCCCTGCCGGGCTCGGCGGCCGCCCCTGCATGCCGGTACGGACCCGACACGCGGCCCGACACGCACCCAGATACAAGGAGCCACAGGACATGGCCGACTCCAGTTTCGACATCGTCTCGAAGGTCGAGCGGCAGGAGGTCGACAACGCCCTCAACCAGGCCGCCAAGGAGATCTCCCAGCGTTACGACTTCAAGGGCGTGGGCGCCTCGATCTCATGGTCCGGGGACAAGATCCTCATGGAGGCCAACTCCGAGGACCGGGTGAACGCCGTCCTCGACGTCTTCCAGTCCAAGCTGGTCAAGCGCGGCATCTCGCTGAAGGCCCTGGACGCGGGCGAGCCCCAGCTCTCCGGCAAGGAGTACAAGATCTTCGCGTCGATCGAGGAGGGCATCTCTCAGGAGAACGCGAAGAAGGTGGCGAAGATCATCCGCGACGAGGGCCCCAAGGGCGTGAAGGCCCAGGTGCAGGGTGACGAGCTGCGGGTCAGCTCCAAGAGCCGTGACGACCTGCAGACCGTGATCTCGCTGCTCAAGGGCAAGGACTTCGACTTCGCGCTGCAGTTCGTGAACTACCGGTGACCTGCCGGACGCCACCGGTGTTCCACTGACCCGGCCGCGTACGACGAAGGGTGGGCGCCCTCGGGTGCCCACCCTTTTCGCTGCCCGTCCGGTCCGGGCACGCTCAGTCGCGCGAGTTGCCGAACAGGATGCGGTAGGCGATCAGGAGGACCAGCGAGCCGCCGATCGCCGACGCCCAGGTGGCGCCGTCGTAGAAGTCCTTGCTGATCGGGTGGTCCAGCCAGCGGGCCGATATCCAGCCGCCGATGAACGCGCCCGCGATGCCGATGACGGTGGTGCCGATGAAGCCGCCCGGGTCGCGGCCCGGCAGCAGGAACTTGGCTATGGCTCCGGCCAACAGTCCCAGGACGATCCAGCCGATGACGGTCATGCCGTGCTCCTGCCCTTCTTCGCTGTGCCCGCGCTGTCCGAGCGCTGTGGGCTCGTACCTCCGCGTGTGTTCACGTCTTCTTGGTGAGGAGGACGTTCCGGCTGCTCCCGGTGGTTGCGTCGGTCAGTAGGGTGCGGCCCATGACACCTGCGGGTCCGGAACTGCGGCGCACCCTGGGCGTGGGCGACGCGGTGGTCGTGGGGCTCGGTTCCATGCTCGGTGCCGGGATCTTCGCCGCCCTGGCGTCCGCGGCGCACGCCGCCGGGTCGGGGCTGCTGGTCGCCCTCGCCGTGGCCGCCGCGGTGGCCTACTGCAACGCCGTGTCGTCGGCACGGCTGGCCGTCCGGTATCCGGCCTCGGGCGGCACGTACGTCTACGGACGTGAGCGGCTCGGGGAATTCTGGGGATACCTCGCCGGGTGGTCGTTCGTCGTCGGCAAGACGGCGTCCTGTGCCGCCATGGCGCTCACCGTGGGCGCGTACGTCCGGCCCGGGCAGGCGCACGCGGTGGCGGTCGCGGCCGTGGTGGCGTTGACCGCGGTGAACTACTGCGGTGTACGGAAGTCGGCCTGGGTGACACGGGTGATCGTGGCGGTGGTCCTGGCCGTACTCGCTTCCGTGGTGGTGGTGTGTCTGGGGTCGGGGCGGTCCGACGCCGGGCGGCTGGACGTCGGCCTGTCGGGCGGTACCGGCGGAGTGCTGCGGGCGGCCGGGCTGCTGTTCTTCGCCTTCGCGGGGTACGCGCGGATCGCGACCCTCGGCGAGGAGGTACGGGACCCGGCGCGCACCGTTCCCCGCGCGATCCCGCTGGCTCTGGGCATCGCGCTGGCCGCGTACGGGGGTGTCGCTGCGGCTGTCCTTTCCGTGCTGGGTCCGGTGGGCCTGGGGCAGGCGACGGCGCCGCTGGCCGACGCTGTCCGGGTGGCCGGCGTGCCGGAACTGGCGCCGGTCGTGCGGGCGGGTGCCGCCGTCGCCGCGCTGGGCTCGCTGCTCGCGCTGATCCTGGGGGTGTCGCGGACGACCCTGGCCATGGCCCGGGACCGTCACCTGCCCGGAGTGCTGGCCGCGGTGCATCCGCGGTACCGGGTGCCGCACCGGGCCGAGCTGGCCGTGGGCGCGGTGGTCGCGGCCCTGGCCGCCACGGTGGACGTGCGGGGCGCGATCGGGTTCTCCTCCTTCGGCGTGCTGGTGTACTACGCGGTGGCCAACGCGTCGGCGTGGACGCTGAGCGCGGCCCCGCGCTCCCGCGTGGTGCCCGCCGTGGGCCTCCTGGGCTGCGCCACGTTGGCGTTCGCGCTGCCTGCGGGCTCGGTGGCAGTGGGCGCGAGCGTGCTCGCGGTGGGGACGGCGGCCTACGGCGTACGGCGGTGGTGGGCGGGGCGGTTCACGGGGTGACCGTACGCCGACGTGCACCCCACCGGCTTCAGGAACCGGCATGCGCGACCTCGCCGCCACCCGAGGAACGGCCGGAGCAGCGCGCCTCTTCCTCCAGGCGCTCCAGTTCCTTCTGAGCATGTGATCCGCTGATACTGGCGGTAGCAGGCACGCCGACTGAGCTGCCTGGAGAGGTGCCGGTCGTGAAGGTGTTCAACCTGCTGCTCAACGTCCTGTGGCTCGTCTTCTGCGGGCTCTGGATGGCGATCGGTTACCTGATCGCCGCCCTGGTCTGCTTCGCCCTGATCGTCACCATCCCGTTCGGTACCGCTTCGCTGCGCATCGCCGGGTTCATCCTCTGGCCGTTCGGTCGTACCACTGTGGAGCGGCCGGGCGCCGGGGCGCCGTCGTGCGTCGGCAACGTCATCTGGGTCGTCTTCGCAGGCTGGTGGCTTGCACTGGCCCACCTGATCACGAGTATCCCTCTGTTCCTGTCGATCATCGGGATTCCCTTCGGCTGGGCGAACCTGAAGCTCATCCCCATCTCGCTCATGCCGCTGGGACAGGAGGTTGTGCCCACGGACAAGGCATTCGGTGGACGCTGACCTCGATCCCCATTGCCGGTTCGCCTGGACTCGGTCCTTGTGGTGGCCGACAATGGGTCCATGTGGTGGCCCCCTTCGGCCCGTTCGAGTACACAGCGGACCAAACATCTCTTCGCGGTTTCAGTACTCGGCGTTCTCATGGGCTGCGGTGCCGCGTTCAGCGCGGCGGAAATAGCTTCAACAACAGCACCGGCTCACGTCTCCTCGTATTCCCCCCAGTCGAGCCGCGGCTGCGACGAGGTCTGGGGGGACGGTGGCTGTGATACCTAGCACTCCACCAGGTCTTCTGCGTATTTGTTGGCCAACGGCCTGGCGGTGGGGAGTGTGGCGGGGCGCGGCAACCATGAGACGGTATTGAGTCGGCCCTCCCACCAACGAAAGTCCACGCCGCATGCAATGCCAGGGCGACGAGCTGCCCGCTGCCGTGATCCACGATGTTCCGATGAACGCCGGGCACCTGAAACTCGGAGAACTCTTCCTACGGGCCGGAGCCCGGTTCTGCCGAGTGGAGGACCGACGAGTGGAGGTCCGACGGCGGATGCGGGACGAAATCCGCGGACTGCTCGGCCCGGTAGGCCGAAAAACAGCCGAAAACTTGCCGAGTACACCGGTCACGCCACCCCGCACGGCCTGCAGCACCTGCTCTCCATAGCCGCCAGAGTGACGGCGGCTATGGAGAGCAGGTGCTGCAGGCCTCCGCGTCCCAACAACTCGGCAAGCCAAGCGGTGCGCTGATTGTCAGTGCGGCGCCGGCACTCCGACATGGCCGACGCACCGAAAACTGCCAGATCAAGACGTTTGCCGCCCGCCTCGGCCTTACGAAGGATCAAGGCATGCCCGCATTGCTCGGGCGAATATCATCCAGGCTGCCAACGAAAACCACGGGCAGTGAACGCGAAGGCACCTGAATAAGAATAGGCACATAGATTACTTCACCATGCCTGTACTCGGCCTTCCAAGAATTCCGATAGCACACGACATCACTCGGGTTGCTCCGCGTCGCATAGCACTGAGTCGTCGACTTTACAGCTGGGGCGATTACTTCACCCACCACGGCCCCACACGTACCCAGCGCCGCACAACAGGTCGCCGCTATCACAAGACTACTTCTACGCAAGGTCGCTTTCCGCATTCTCATCACCCTGAGAGCCGCGGGCAGACGGAACACCGTAAGGCGCGAACGTGACAGTCCGGCGGCCAGGGATATTTGGACACCCGACTGCCGGACCCTCAAGTTCAGCCGTTGTTGTTGTTATTGTTGTTGTTGTTCGCGCCTCCGCCGTTGTTGTTGTTATTGTTGTTGTTGTTCGCGCCTCCGCCGTTGTTGTTGTTATTGTTGTTGTTGTTCGCGCCTCCGCCGTTGTTGTTGTTATTG